>CATLEX010000026.1 GCA_949927455.1 uncultured Clostridia bacterium | reverse complement strand
TAACTTGCAAAATTTCCTCCTTTCTTTTTTCCACAGTTTGTTCTCATTTAGTGGATAATTTTTACTATAATTTATTCAAATTATTTGTTTTTTGTGATTATATACTATTTTTTCAACAATTTCAATATAAAACAATGATATTTATTAATTTTGAAGTGGCTTTGTGGGGACCGTTCAAAAATTATCAAAATCTTTGATTTTGTCATAATTTTTAGAATGGGGAAAACGAAAAAATTCATAAATATCATTGTAATATTATAAAATGAGAGAAAAATTGATTTCTCTCACTTTAAACTGTAAGCGTTCCACCTGGCGTATCTAATATAACCAAAATGTCTTCCTCTTTTCCTGTTTCCACATTAATATACACCAAAAATTCTCTATCTTCCACTTTTCCCTTAAACTCATAACACAAAAGCTCTGACTTCCATTCTGTCGGAATAATTGCCAAACCTTCGTCTAGAATTTCCAAATCCTCATTTAGTTTTCTTCTTGCTTCGTCTATTGTCAAACTTACATTATCAAAATTTCTACTAGTATGAGAATTCAAATATCCATTTGTCTCAATTCCTAGAATTTCACCATTATCTAGTGCAATTTTTACTTTTATCAAATCTGGATAGGCAACAATTTCATTATATTCATACGCATAATTCACAGTTACGATATTATTTAATTTCGTAAAATATGTTTCCTTCATAGAAGGAAAACCTTTTTCTTCCAAAAACTTTTTACCTTTTTCGTTTGCCTCTTCTTGAGAAAGCGTTTCACTATTCACAGCTCGGTTATTCTGTATTTCAATAACCCAACCACCTTTTTTAGCGATTTCAATATTGCACTCATTTTGCTGATTTTTTAATTTGACTGAAAAGTCATAACACGGAATATTGGCATTTTCCAAAAATTGATTCAAATGTATATTTTCAATTTTATCTTCCCCAAAAAACTCCTTGACTTTTTCATGTGCCTCTTGCTCAGAAATGTCATTTCCTGTCAAACCAACTTTATCTGTTTTATTTACGTGGTCAGAATAAGCACCATCATAAATTAGTCCTTCATACTCTTTTAAATTAGAATCAATATTGGAAAACATGGAAACATTATCCACTGCTTGTGCATATTCTAAGGAATTATTTTTTGTCAATTCATCCCAATTAATTGTTCCTGCATACAATTCCTCAGACAATTGATTTAGTGTATTTTCCAATTGCACACTATACTGATGAAGTGATTTCAAATTATCAAAATCTTCTTCTGTTAATTCCTCATTCTCAATATTTTTTCGTGATAACGAATATGAATAATCACTTACCTGATTTAAAAATTTTGCTGCTCCAGAAAGTTGTTCTGTATTCATTGGAATTCCTGCTAAATACACAAGTGCTAAATTGGAATCACGCCACACTTCTGTGAGCGTTTCCGCACTACGCTCAGGACTTCTTGAAATAATTGATTTTGCAAGCAAACTTTCCACACTATTCATATAATTTACCACATTGCCAAATGCTTCATTATATTTATTCGTTTGAAATGTCGCATAACTTTGATTGGTTTGGTATGCATAATAACTAATTGCTGCCATAATGGCAACCAATAAAATAATGACAATTACTAATAATTTATTTTTGGTTCCACAATTCATCTTTATTCCTCCACATAATATTTTTAATTAGTATTGCCAACTATTTTTTTAATATTCCAAATATTGTAATATTTTACAATAAATAAAAAATAGAGGTACTTTACCTCTATTTTTCAAAAGTAAGTTTAAAAACTTACTTTACTTTTTTGACATATAAGAACCACAAATCATCATGCCCCATCCACTATGATATGGTTCTAAAGCATTCAAACCTATATAACAACGTCCGATCACTCCCAATAATAGAATTAGCAAGAGCCATATGTACAGCACCACCATTATTAGTTGTATAACCTAGAAAAAGTCCACTATCAGCAATTGGTTCTGGGAAACCTTCTAAAACAACAGTCATTGTTGCTGTGCCGCCACCTGGACTAGTGGATAATGGAAGAATGCTTGTATTTACTCTAAATCCAACGTTAACTATCACATGTGTACCTATTTTTTCATATCCACCTCCATCAAAACTAACTCCATTGACTGCCTTTGGACTTATATAGTTTGTAGGCGATAAGCTATCTTTTAATTCTGTAATTGATGTTTGCATTCCAGTATCAGATGTCTTCAATGTATTTATTTCTGTTTTGATACTATTATTTGTCATTTTTAATGAATTTAGTTCTGTCTTCAAATTTTGCATCTCTTTCATTAAGTTTGAAAGCTCTATATCGTCTATTGTTTCATCATTATTTATATCTGTATCAGTATTCTCATTATTATCAACTTTCTGATAAATTTCTTTCAAACTAATATTTCCATTTTCTGTTACAATGGTGTCCCCGTCTTCTTGTAGCTCGCCATATTTTCCAACAATATCAGTTAACACTTTGTGACTTATCTCCTTCTCGCCATTGATAATAACATCTGCTTGTGCTGCTACTAAATCTAACTCTAATTGCTCTTTTTTAGCAGCTAATTGACTAATCTCAGTTGCACTCTTGGCTTTTTCCAAAATCCCATTACTCCCAGAAATTAAATTTAAACTTACTCCTGCTAAAATGAATAAGATAATGATTGTTACAACAAGTGCTACTAAAGTAATACCATTGTTTTGAAATAAATACAAAACTCTTTTGTTTTCGAATTTCTTCATAAAAATACCTCCTATATTTGCATTTTATATTTATTTCGCAAAAAAGTCAATAGTGAATTCATTAATAATTTCATTTTAGATTTCATTCAAGAATATATTTATATTTGTAATAATATTGTAAAATATGAATGAGGTGATAAATATGGCTGATTTCATAATTAAAAGTAAAAAGAAGAAAGATTATACACAATTTACTGCAAGAATTGAAACTGATGTATTAGAAAATATCAGAAAAGTAGTAAAGGAAAATAATTTATCCATTAATGAATTTATTAATGATAGCTTAAAATTTGCTTTAAAAAACATGAAAATTCTAGAAAATGAATAATATTTTTACCTTTTTCTTGAATTTTTTTGCTACAAAAAAACGGGAATTTTTTTATTATTCTCGTTTTCTGTATTTGTTTTCTTCATACAAAATTAATAATTTCTCTATTGAACTTGCCAAAAAAATATGATAAGATTTAAAATAATAAATTTATGATTGGGGGTTTTATGAAAAAAATCTTAATCTTTTATAGTTCTTATGGTGGACGGACATTTATCTGCCGCAAGATCTATTGAGAATTACATACAAAATAATCATTCTGAAATTGAAGTAAAATTAGTCGATTGTATCGAATATATTAACAAATATCTAAATAAGATCTTGGCTGAGAGTTATAATGAAGCTGCAAAAAAAGCCCCTTGGGCATGGAAAAGAGCTTATCATTCTTCCAATCATGGTTTGACTTCAAAAGCTGTTACAACTTCCAATAAGTTGTTTTCTATTAAATTAAACAAATTATTACAAGATTTTGAACCTGATTTAATTATTTCAACACATCCTTTTGGTACACAAATGTGTGGTATTTTGAAGAAAAAAGGAAAAATTAATTGTCCCTTAGCAACTATTTTAACGGATTTTCACATTCATGGGCAATGGCTCGTTTTTAATGAATATTGTGATTATTTTTTTGTTTCGAATAATCAAATGAAAAATGATATGATGGAATATGGAATTTCTGAAGATAAAATTTATGTGTCTGGAATTCCAGTCTCAGAAAAATTTCAACAAAGCTTTAACCGTGAAGAGATTTGTGCAGAATTTAATTTAGACCCAGATAAACAAACGATTTTATTTTTCGCTGGTGGAGAATTTGGCCTTGGAAACAAAACCACAATTATGGTTCTAAAAGCGCTAATCCGATTATTTTCAAAAACACAAGTAGTTGCCATTTCAGGAAAAAATCCAAAAATTAAAGCTAAATTTGATGATCTTGTTAAAAATACAGATTCTGAAGAAAGAATTAAAGTTTTGGAATACACGAACAAAGTTCCTGAATTAATGTCAATTGCTTTATTCGTTATCACAAAACCTGGTGGACTTACTTCCACAGAAAGCTTAACTTCGCATTTACCAATGGTTATTGTTAATCCAATTCCGGGGCAAGAGGAAGAAAATGCAGAATTTTTAGTAGAAAAAGGTGTTGCTATTTGGATTAAGAAAAATGATAATGTAGCAAGAGCTTTGAAAATGTTGTATCGAGATACACAAAAATTGCCTCTCATGAAAGAAAACACAATTACTCTTGCTAAACCACATTCAACAAAAACAATTTGTGATATCTTATTAGAAAATAAAGAGAGGCTGTAAAAATTTCTATTTACAGCCTCTTTTTTAAAATTTTTTCATCATATAAATTGGCCAAAATCGAAACACAACAATCCCTTCGACTTTTTCTAATGGGATACAACCAATTTCTCTGCAATCTATACTCTTTTCTCGATTATCTCCCATAGCAAAAATATAACCTTGGGGAACAATAAAATCATTAAATACTTCTGATTTCGTGTAAATTTCTGGGCTTAAATATTCTTCTTCTAGCTCTTTTTCATTCACATACACTTTTCCATTTTTAATCTCAACATGTTGACCTTCTGTTGCAATTACACGCTTAATATAACTTTTCTTTGTAACTTCTAATATTTTATAAATAAATTTATTTCTAATTCCAGATACTTCATTTTCATAAACAGCAACTGGATTTTCTTGATTTTTATCTAGTTCTGTATACACTTTTGTTGGTGCTTCAAATGTAATAATTTCTCCTACTTTTGGCATTCTTTTTGTTGTTCTAAATGTTCGATTTAAAAATAATCTTTGATTTTCTTGCAAAGTTGGATACATAGAGGAATGTTTTACAGTTGTCGGTGTGCCAACAAATGTTTTAAAAAGCAAAGCTAAAACTAATGCAATAACAATACATTCCGCCCATTCTATTATTTCCTTCTTCATTTTTATTTCTCCTATGCTAAATCTTTGTCACTTCTAGGCATTTGCTCTTTTGCATTTTTTTATACAAATCACATAATTTCTCTTTCTTTATTCCCTTTACAATGATTTAGTAACCTTTTCTAAATTTTATATTTTCTATTATACTATATTATGAAAATTTGTCAATTACATGATTATTTTTTATAGCAAAATCCGATAATATTTACATTTTTTCTAATTTTCAAAAATTTCTTTCCAATCAAATTCTTCTACTTCATACCCAGACAAATCTGGCATCTGCACATCTTCATCTGTTACTTTTCCAAATTCATAATGATATTCTGAAGCACTTCTAAATTCCTGTTTTGGAATATTAGTATTTGGATAAAAATTAGTTCCCAAAATATCTCCGAAACTCATAATTAGCAAACCAGTTTCTATATCAACCCATTTTTCTGTTTCTCCAAAATTTAACACATAATATTTTCGGCCAATTTGTTTATGGTCAGTTGAAATTCTCACATAAAATGGCTCTCCAAGCTTAGCCACTATATATTGATATGGATTGTTTAAATCCCAAGTTAAAACAAATGAACTTTGTTGCGAAATAATATCACTTTTGTTTTTCTTAAATAGCATTTTTTCTTTGTGTGCTTTCTTTTCCTCTTCATTAATTAAAAATTCCTCTTTCGAATTTTGCAAAAAATCCCCATATTTTGTTTCAAATTTTTGTATAATTTCCCCATTTTCTTCGATATATGAAACCACTTTATATTTTCCATTTTTATACCAAGTTTTGCTAAATGCAACCTTATTTTCATCACAACTACTTATATTTTCAATATAAAAATTTTCTACTTCAAACTGTTTTTCTAATTTTCTAGAAATTCCATATATCGTACAAAATTTATATAGATACCAACTAGCAAAAATAACAAATAAAATCAATGCCGCTCCTAAAATTGCTTTTAATTTACTTCGTCTTCTTAATTTTTTCAAATAATCAATTTGTTTTTTTTGCGTCTCTTCGTTTTTGTGTAAATCACTTTCAATTTCTTGCAGTTTTTTTCTACATTTCTCACACTCTATCAAGTGCATTTCCACCATCTTTTTAGAGCTTTGATTCAAAACATCATCTGCATAACTAATGAGCAGATCTTGCACAATTTCACATTCTGTTTTTTTATCCATTTTCTTGTTCCTCCTTTATTTTTTGTTTCGCACGAAAAAAAGTAACACGCGCCCAATTTGGCGTTTTTCCTAAAATTTCTGAAATCTCTATAAAACTCAAATTTCCCATCATTCTTAAATACACAACCTGTCGTGAGAGTTCATCTAATTTTTGTACATTCTTGAAAAACTGCAATTTTTCTTCTTTTTGCAAAAATAACTCTTCCACAATATATCCTGTTGTTAAATTTTCGGTTAATTCTTGTGTGGATAATTTCTTTGCTTTTTTTAATTCTTTATACCATAAATGTTTGGCTATCTGGCAGAGCCAAGTTGACACTTTACATTCTGCACGAAATTCATGAATTTTCTTCACTGCAATCACAAAAGTTTCCTGTGTCAAATCTTCAGCCATGTGTGCATTGCCACATAAATAAAGCAAATATTTATAAATTGTACTAGAATATTGCTGATAGATTTCTTCCATACTCTGCATAACATTCCCTCCTTCTGTTTTATAAGAGACTATTTTTCCCAATTTATTACAAAAATTTTATCATTTTTGCCAAAAAAACAAAAGCACTTACAAGTGCCTTTGTCAAATATCACATATTCATATAACTTCCCTGTGGAAATACCAACCTTATTTCTGTACCTTGATTTTGAGTGGAATTTAATTCAATTGCAATTCCCAATTTATCACATAATTTCTTACACAAATATAGCCCAATTCCTGTAGATTTTTTATTCGACATTCTGCCATTTGTTCCTGTAAAACCTTTTTCAAAAACTCTTGTAATCTCTCCTTTTTGAATTCCAATTCCATTATCTCTTATCCATAAAATCACATTTTCCTTTTTCTCTTTCGCATAAAACTCTATTTCCAAGTCGCTCTCTTGTTTTCGATATTTGTTACTATTTTGCAAAATCTGACTTAAAATAAAAACAATCCATTTATTGTCTGTATTTACCTTTACATCTAAATCATGTAAATTAACTTTCGTTTTCTCTTGCATTAATATATTTTTATTCTTTTTAATACTCTCATTTACAATTTCCCTTAAATTGCATTTTTTTATATAATAATCTTTTTCAACCACATTACTTCTCGCATAAAAAAGTGCTTGCTCAATATAATTTTCGATTTTATCAATCTCCTCACCAATGCTTTTTGTGACTGGATTTTTATTATTCTCAATTACCATTTTACCGACTAGCAATTGGTAACTTTATCTCATGAATCCATAATTCCACATATTCTTTATAATCTTCTGTTAAATATTTATATTGATTAACATGTTCTAACATAGATTTATCAATTTGCTGTAGCGAATTTTTTAAAATTTTTCCTTCTAAAAAATTAGGCATTCTTATAATTTCTGTAATCAAATATTTTTCATCCAATTCATTTAGCATATTATCTAAATAACAATAAAAATTTCTCTTTGGGAAATATTCCGCAACAAGTCCTATCCAATATGAACCAAAAATTACAATTGGAATATAGAATTTTATAAAATTGCCAAATGGATAAATAAGCAAAAATATTTCAATTGAAATCACTCCCAAAAATAACAAAAAAAACATTGGCACTTTCTCTTTCAAAAAATCTTGAAATCTCATTTTAAATTTCTCCTCTTTTTAAAATATAACCTTGTCCTCGCTTTGTTTCCAACAATTCCTTCAAATTCAATTCCTCCAATTTGTTACGCAATCTTGTAATATTAACTGTTAAAGTATTGTCATCAATAAAACTTTCACTATCCCACAAACACTCCATAATATCTTCTCTTGACACAATTTTTTCTCTATTTTGAGCCAAATATTTTAAAATTTTAAATTCATTTTTCGTTAGTTCAATCACTCTATCACCTTTTTCAATGGTACTTTTTGATAGATTCAAAACAAACTCTTTGCAATCCATTTTATCTTGCGAATTTATCTCCAAATTAGTTCTTCTTAAAATAGATGCAATTTTGGCTAGCAAAATTTGAATGTTAAATGGTTTTGTAACATAATGGTCTGCACCATAATTAATTGAAATCAATTCATCTAATTCATTATCTCGACTTGTTATAATAATAATTGGCATTTGAGACTGCTTTCGAATTTCTTTGCACACAAATTCTCCATCACTATTTGGTAAATTAATATCCAGCAAAATTAAATCTGGATTAATTTCCAAAATATCTTGTATTGTACAATCAAATTTTTTCAATGATAGCGCTTCATAACCATTATGATTTAAGAAAATTTCTAATTCTCCTCTTAATTTTTCGTCATCTTCTACAATTAATATTTTTTGCATTTTGCACCTCCAACCATATTATAACATAAAAAATATAAAAAAACCTTACAATTTCGTAAGGTTTTTGTGATATTTATTCCTCTTGCATTTCTATTTCGTTTTGCATCTGTTGAAGCTGCGCATCTTGCTCTTCAAGCAAAATATTTTTTTCATGAATTTTATTTTCTAAATCCAAATTTTCGATTTCTAATTCGTTTATTTTAACATTCAATTCATCTATCAATTCCTGTTGACTATTTTCTTTTCTTGTTATTATATTCTGTTTCATTTTCTCAATACTTTCTTTTGATGCATGAACCTCAATAATCGGCTCATAATAATTTCGGATTTCTTTACTATTGATATCTTCAATGACATCTCGAATAATTTCCATGATTTTGGTATCATCCTGCATAAAATACAAGTCAACTACCTCACCTTCCTGTATCATTTTTACATCATGCAATTTCGAATGTTTCACAACAATTTTCACATTTGGCAAATCGCTTTCTATATATTCTATATTCCTATAATGTTCTATCACTAAATTTTCCGTCATTGGCACTTCAAAAACTTCTTCTATGTCATTATTCAAGTTGGTATCTTTCACAATATTAAATTTGGTACTACCAATTACCATCATTCCAATACTAATTCCACCCACAATAAGTGCTACCACAAATGAAATTCCCATACGTGCTTTTTTCGATTTTTTACTCATAATAAAATTATAAATCAATTCTAAAATAACCAAATGAATGCTAATTGCAGCGAGTAAGCCTAACAATGCTCCCAAAAACAACAACCCAGTTTTTACAAATAGAAAACTAAGTACTAGCAAGACCACAAAGCAAACTAATGAAACAGCAAATCCCAAACCAATCCAGGCCACAATAAATTTAACAAACCATAACACCATACGAATAATGCCACTTAAAAATCTAGATTGCGAATGTTCTGGATCACGAATAATTATTTTTTCTTTCTTTTTCTCAAGAAATATTTTTTGCTTTTCTAAGCCCTGTGTATTCTTCTCTTTATTTTGGTCTTCTGATTTGTCATTTTCAGATAAATCCTCTTCTTTTACAATTTCATAATAATCTAAATAACGGATTTTAAAAATATGTAAAAAAATCGTAACTGCCATAATGATGCCTAATATAATATAAACTGATTGCAAAATATTTCTTGCAAAACGATAAATTTCTGGAGGTAAACTACCTAAAATTCCAAAAATAGCTAAAGACCCAATATCTGCAATTATTAAAAATCCCAAACCTAGCACAATAATAACCAAAAATTGTTCTATTATACATTTTAGTTTCTGCTTAAATGTCATACTACTAAACATCTCAACTGTTTTAGTAATAAACGCAAAAAAGTCGTCAACATATTTATTTATATTGATTTTAGCTTGTTTTGTTTCATTTACCTCCTTCACATTTTCATTCATTAATTCATCCATATTAAAATTATATAGTTTGCAAATCAACAAAACTTTATCCATTTCTGGATAGCTTTGCCCAGATTCCCATTTGGAAACAGACTGTCTCGAAACGCCAAGTTGTTCCGCCAATTGTTCTTGTGATAAATTATTTTCTTTTCGAATTCTTTTTAAATTTTCAGATAATTTCATCTAAAATTCCTCCCTTCTTGACAAAATTATACCGCTTCTACTGGTTGCGCACAACCAATTTCCAGTTGTTTTTTGTCAACTTTCGGTTGCATTTAATGAAATTATACCTCTTTTTTACTATAAATTGCAAATGATATTTTATAAGATATAAAATACAACATTGCAGAAACAACTCCAATAATGATTAGTCCATATTTTTTCAGTACTTTCTCCAATTGCTCTAAAGAAACATTAGAAACTTTCATAAAACCTATCGTAATTCCTGATATTCCTAGCATTAATACTAATATCATAATCATTTGAATAATTTTTCCCTTTTCTGCCCCAAATTTATACATAATTGGAATTTGAAAAATTTGTAGCAATATCATTCCAAAAAAACTGCCTACTGCTACTGAAATCATATCATTTATACCATCTAAATTTCCTACTTTTATAATTTGAAAAATCATATTCAAAGCAATTGCAAAAACAAAGCCCACTAATGTAAACAAAAAAACATAAAGATAACGAGCAATTACCACCTCTTTGCGTGTAACTGGAAAAGAAAGAATATACTTATCTGATTTTGAAATATTATCATAATTAAAACTTCCAATTGCTATCATCCCAAAAATAATAACAATATAAATTGGCATAGAAACCATCATTTCTTCATTGGTAAAACTAACAATCATATATAAAACAAGAATAAACAACATCGTTGTTTTATAGGATTTTAAATTCATTAAATCTTTTAAAATTAATCCTTTTATTACATTCATTTTATTTTTCCCCCTTTATATAAATTAGCATAATTTCCTCAATTGAAGGCTTATCAACAATTACATCTTGATATTTTTTCTGAAATTCCATTTTATTTTCTACCAAAATATCATACTCATAGCGATTTTTCTTGCACTTCACAAAGTCTTTTGCTTCTATTTTTTTGAAAGTTTCCTCTGAGCATTTTACAATCCCATAATTTTCAAGCAGTTCATCTCGTGTTTTTGTCAGTACAATTTCTCCTTGGCTAATGAATGTAATATAATCTGCAATATGTTCTAAGTCAGAAGTAATGTGGCTTGAGACCAAAATTGAATGTTCTTCATCTTGGATAAAATCCTGAAAAATATCCAAAATTTCATTTCGAGCAACTGGATCCAAACCAGAAGTTGGCTCATCTAGCACTAAAAATTTCGGATGATGCGAAAGAGCAACAGCAATTTTTAGTTTCATTTTCATTCCACTCGAAAAATCCTTTACCACTTTATTTTTTGGTAATTTAAAATTTTCAATATATTCAAAATACAAGTTCTCATCCCAATTTTGATAAATTTGTTTCATAATTTTTTGAATATCATTAGCATTCAAATACTCAGACAAAAAACTATCATCTAGCACAACTCCAATGTCTTCCTTCACTTGTTTTTCATTCTTCTGATTATCTAATCCAAAAATTTTAATTTCCCCACAATCACCTTGAATAATATTCAAAATTGATTTTATAGTCGTTGTTTTACCAGCTCCATTTTCACCAATTAACCCCATAATCATCCCTTTTGGCAACTTAAGATTGACATTCTTCAAAGCAAAGTCTTCATATTTTTTTGACAAATTTTTAATTTCTAACACATTTTCCATTTAATTTTCCTCCCCATAAATAATATCCAACATATCTTGAATTTCCGATTTTGAAATTTTGCTTAATCTTGCAATAGAAACTGCTGTATCAATTAAATTCTCCACTTTTTGCAATTGTTCTTCTCGAATCAATTCGACATTTTTATTCGAGACATAAGTTCCCTTGGCAGCAATGGTTTCCACATAACCTTCTTTTTCCAATGCTTCATACGCATTTTTAGTTGTAATCACGCTAATCCTTAAATCTTTTGCCAAACTTCGTATCGAAGGCAAAAGTTCACCAGATTTTAACTCATTTGCAATAATTTTATTTTTAATTTGTTCTTTAATTTGCTCATAAATTGGAATATTACTTGAATTACTAATAATAATATTCATAATTTCTCCTCATATTTGTTTGTATATATACAGTATATACAGTTTTGTTTCAAAAGTCAATACTTTTTTAAAAAATACATATTGTTATCTACATTAAAATAAGTTTTTCTGAATAAAAAGCGCTGTAGTGAGGGTGCAACCTCACTACAGCATTTTTTGTCAATCTTTTTTTACTAATTCACTCGTATATTTCTTTCCATTTACTGTAAAATTAAGAAACATTTTTTTATTTAAGTCCTTTTTACCAACATCAAATGTAATCTTATATCCATCTTCTCCACTTGTTCCACCAGATACATCTTGATATATTTTACCTTCACTATTGGTGATATTTAACATAGCTGTCATAGCATCTCCCAAATTTCCTTCAAAATCTTTTCCTGCTGTTACCAAATCTCTATATGCTTTTGATTTAAAACGCAATACCAAACTTGTTTCAGTAAGGGTCGCTTTTTCCACTTCAAAATCTGGAATTTCCTCTGCTAGCTTTAACTCAAATGTATTTCTTTCATAAAATTTATCTGGCACATCAATTTCAAAAATCCATTTTGCATCTGTAATTTCAAAATGCTCTATTGTATCAATCGTATGTGTTTCTAAATTAACAGAATCCATGTCATACATATCATAACCTAAGTCAAAAACTCGAATATAGATTTTTTTACTTTTTGGAAAAATATCTCTTGCTCGTATATTGATATTAGATTTAATTGTTCTGTCTTCCTCATTTACCTCAATTGGTCCAATTCCACCACCATCACTAAGTTGTGTAGAGTACAAATCCTTTTTATCATATTTTATTCCTAACTCTTCATACAAAAATGGTACTGTATTATCTCTGTCACCTTTTTGCATAGTAAAAGTCAGTCCTGAAAAAATTTCATAAATATTTTTATTTTCATCATAAACCGCAAAACCATAACGAAATGTTTGTGAATTCACTTGTTTTTCTTCTGGAAATTTGAAAGTAAGCTGCGCATCAAAACAGTCATCTGTCAGCAAAATAGAATCCACCTTTACACTAATTCCATCTTGTGTTACATAATTCATATTTAAAACTTCTGCATAATCAGATTCTCTTACCTCATCTAGATTTCCTTTTGCCTCTCCAACTGGTCTATTTTTATACTCTTCAAATGCCACATTCCATTTAATTTTTGCATACATTTGACTCGAAGTTGCTCCAATGACTACTATTGCAACAAAAACTGCTGCTATATTTAATATCTTCTTTTTCATACTATTCCCCCCTTTCATCTTCAAACGAACCTTCTCAAAATTTGCATCCTTATTATGAATTTCGTCAATATATTCTTTCCATATTTTATTGGTCATCTTCTATCACATCCTTTCCCAAAATTCTCTGAATTTCCTTTTGTGTACGATAAATTTTATTTTTCACATTTGATTGATTGATATTTAATTCTTGCCCAATTTCTGCAATTTTAAGTCCTAAAACAAAATACAAATAAAATATCTTTGCAGTCACCAAATCTCTATTTTTAATATAATCCCAGACTTTTTGTACATCTTGTTTTGTCATAAAATTTTGCTCTAAATCAAATGTATCAGCCACATCAATATCTTCATTTTCTTCATTTATCAAACAAACTAATTTTTTCTTTTTAATACCATATCTTTTAATTACATTTTTCGCAATTCCACATATATAACTTTGGTTTTTTTCGACTTCCAAAACTTGCTTTTTACGCAGTATTTTGTAAAATTCCACATAAGTATCTTGCAAAATATCGTTCAAATCTGTAATATCATAGCAATGTATTGTAATAAATTTAAGAGTATTCAAATATGTTTGTTTATAAATTTCTTCAAAATCTTTTTCTTCCACTCGAGTTTTCACATTTTCCTCCTTTACTATATAATCATTCATTTTAGCAAAAAAGTTTCAAAAAAGCACGTAAATTTTTTATTACGTGCTTTTTATTTTACATTTCCATTTGTTTTTTAATAAATTTATCTAAAATTTCCAAAACATACATTTTTATGTTATTGTCTCCGTTTTGTTAAAATATCTTTTCTGCGATACACAGACAAAACCAAAGCCAAACATATCATATTCAATATTAATTCTTGTCTTCCATACGAAATAAATGGAATGTTCACATTAGATTTAATTCCTAAATTCAAATTCATAAGCAAGTTAAAAATACTTTGCAAAATAAATAATCCAGAAATTCCAACCACAATCAATTTGCCAGACATATCTTTTATTTTAGTAGCATTCATTAATAATTTTACACTAAACATTACAATTGCAATCACCATACTGATTGCCACAATCCAGCCATAATGTGCTAAAATCGAAATAAAAGCAAAATTAGTTCCTTCATCAAATAAACTAATTGCATTGCTCATATCTTCAGCTTGTCCCAATAAATTGGCTGACTTCAAAACCATGCTTTGATTTACTCCAACCCAACCTCTTCCTTTTGGATCTTGTTCTGGATCAAATGAACCAACCAATCGGTCCCATGCCATTGGCATGATAACAATCATAAATATAGTACAAAATAAAATTGGTATTCCCCACAAAATAGCAATGCGCATTTTTCTGTTTTTCTTACTTTCTAACACTTTTACAGTTGCAATCATTAAATAAATTACAGCTAACAAACACATCAAAACAGTAGCTGGTATTTTAATAAACCAGATTAGTGAAATTCCACTCAATACAATAATTTTTAAAATATCCAAATTAATTTTTAATTCTTTTTGCAAAAACGCAACTTTTAAATTTTTGTTCCTATCTATTTTTTGCAAAAATCCAATAAATGCTAACATATACAATGGAACACAAAGTGTTGATATGCAAATCAGATTGCCAAAAATAAAAATGTAATTTCTAGCTCCGTTAATAACGGTACACCCAAATGTTGAACCAAAAAACATAATAAAAGTTGCTACTGCATACAAAGTTTTTGGTATCTTAACTATTTTTCGATAATCTAGAAAATAAATACCAATACTAAAAATAATTCCTACTACTAATGTAATAATATATACTCGCATTAAAGCAGTATAAGGAACTACACAATTTTCCTTAATATAATTTGGATAATTGATAGCTCTTGTAAAAGCTACTAATCCTCCAAAAAGAAGCAAAACAATTCCCAATAATAACAATTTCCATTCCATTTTAGGTTTATGAATTTTATTTAACTTTCTCCCAATTTCCTCCGCATTTCCCATCTGTTTAATTGCTTCTTGCTCCGCCTTTTGTTCTTCCATTCCCTCCAAAACCAAATTTTCTTTAGCCTCCTTTAAATGATTTTCAATTTCCTCTGAAATTTCTGTTCGAATTGGCTTATATTTAATTTGCTCACATATATTATCTAAAAATTCCTTAATTTGCAAATAAAACACCTCCAATCACTTGATTAACTCCATTACTAAAGATTTTCCATTCTTCCTTTTTAGCTTTTAAATACTTTCTTCCTTCTTTTGTAATAGCATAATATTTTCTTTTTTTAGCAGTTGTTTCGTCCCAATAAGAAGAAATCAAACCACTTTCTTCCAAAGAATGTAAAATTGGATACAAAGTTCCTTCTTTTAGTTCAAACACATTTTCTGACTTTTCTTTCAAGTCCTTAATCATTTCATAACCATACATGTTTTCTGTTTCTAGCAGCCTCAAAACCAGTAAAGTAGTACTTCCTTTCAATAATTCTTTGTTAATTTTCATATTTTCCTCCTTTTATACCTAGCATTTCTATGTTTTTATACATTGTATATCTAGGCATATAAAATGTCAAGGGTTTTTTAGAAAAAAAGTAAAAAAACAGAAGGATTTTTACCAATCTCCTTCTGTTTTACTATTTATTTTTGTCATATCTTTTTATTTCTTATAATCATCTTATCCCATGCAGCAATAACTGCTGGCAATAACAGTAAAATCAAAATAGTTGAACAAAGTGTTCCTTGCGAAATCGTTTTACAAATTTTTGCTGCAATAGCTGATGCAAAATGCCCAACAATTAATGTGACAATCACCAAAATAGATGCCGAAGTCAAAATTGTGTGAATGGACTGATTATAAGAGTGAATAATTGATTGCTTAATATCCATTGTCTTTCGGTGTTCTAAATAATACGATGTATACAAAATCGCATAATCAATCGTTGCTCCCATTAAAATACTTTGCACAATCAAAAGTGAAATAAAGTAAACTGTTCCGCCAGATAACGATAGAATTCCCATCGTTAAATATACTGCACATTGAATGGTAAGTACCAAAATAATTGGTATGATAATTGATTTAAACGTAAATGCCACCACTACAAAAATTGCAATCATTGTCAAAACTGTAATAAAATCTAACTCACGACTAAACGTTTGGCTCATTTCATACGCCATTGGAGAATTTCCAATGATGTATACTTCATCCAAATGCTTGGCAAATAAATCTTTGACCTTTTGGATAAATTCAAATGTTTCTTCTGACTCTGGCAAAAATTTGGTGTTTAGTACAACTCTGGAATAGCCATTACCAACCAACAATTTTTTCGCATCATGAATTGTGGTTTTTGCCTCTGTAATACTATTTCTCATTTCTTCGTCTAGAAAGTCATCAAATCGGTTATCATTCAAAATGCTTTCATTCAAGAAATTTACAAAGTCTTGCACTGTTAAAGTCCAGTTTTCGTCGTATTCTCGGTTACTTCCGTAATACACATACAACAAATCCACCATATTTTTATCCAGAGAATCTGTTAAAACAGCCAAAATGGTAAATATCTCGTCTTTGGTGTATTTAGTGTTGTTGATTGTGGCATTCATAATCCCTTGAATTGTGCTTAGTTTGGTCTTTTTTTCGGTATCAAAACGGTCTGCATATTCTGAATTTGGCATAACTTCTTTCAAGAGAAAATCCACTAATTCCTGAAGCGAAATTGTTTGGTTATTTTTATGTTTTGAAACATGTAAGCCATAAAGTAAATCCAAATCTGCTTTGTTAATTCCAAGCAAATTTGACATTTCCAAACTGTTATACTTTTTACCGATTTTCACACCACCCATAACAGACTGAACCGTTTGCAAATCATTAATTTTATCAGTCGATAAACTGCCAGAAAGCATGCTGTCATTTCTATGAGCCAACACAAAATCGACAAATTCGTTTGGCGAAAGTTGCAAACTCGTGTGATTAACTTGATACAAAGTGTAAATGCCTTTGACTTTTGTCTCTTCAATCCCAATAAATGATGCCAGTTCGCTATAATTATAATTGCTTTCATTTAAAGCGCTTGTCATAATGCCATTTAATAATTGTAATTGTGCCATTGTTCCTTCCTGCAAATTAGTTGCTATACTTGGATTACTGCTATTCGTTAAAATCAGATTGACCAATTCATTTGGACTAGCAGTCCAAGTTACTGTTTGATTTTGCGAAAAGGCAATCAAAGCATAAATTTGGCGCGTTTGCACTTCTGGAATTCCCAAAATTTGCGAAATTTGTACCGCTGTATATTTTGTTTTATTCGTTTCGACTGTGTCATCAATTATTAATTTTAATAATTTTAGTTTGTTAAGTGTTTCTGGCTCCACAGAAAATGCGCTTGCATCAACACTGTTTTCATTTGCAGTTCCTAGTGTAGTTAGCACAAAATTGATAAATTCTTGTGGCGTCATGGTATAGTCATCTTTCAAACCAGTTAGCAAATAAATATTTTCTACAAAACCTGTTCGCACATCATTAAAAATATTTGCCAAGGCAGTTTTATTCATTTTTGTAGAATTCATATTGTTTGGATTTTGTGCTAAAATCGCAACTTGTTCTAAGCTATTCAAATCCACA
Organism: uncultured Clostridia bacterium; assembly: GCA_949927455.1. Lineage (GTDB taxonomy): Bacteria > Bacillota > Clostridia > TANB77 > CAG-508 > Scatovivens. The sequence continues at coordinate 3,696 of CATLEX010000026.1, read as the reverse complement.
TTATCTAAATAATGTGTCGTATTTTTTAAGATTATTACTTGATTAATAAATTCTGTAATAGAAAGTGTACTTTCTGTGCCAATCATGCTATATTTTAGAAGTAATAATTGCTTGATTATTGTTTCATCTATGCTAAAAACATTGGCTAATTCAGCAGAACTCATTTGCCTAGCAATTGCTTCGCGATTGCTAAAAATATTTAAAATACGGATATTATGAATGGTTTTTTCATCAAAATTGCTCGCATATTGTGGATCATTTAGCATTTCATTCAGCACAAAATTTGAAAATTCAGCAACGCTCATTCGTACAACAACATCATTCAAACTCACATAGTATTTGTACAATTGTTCCATTGAACCAACATCCATGCCAAACAATGCTGCCATTTCCACACTTGATTTTTTTGTATGATTAGTTGTCTGATTAGTGAATTTTAATAATGTATTTAGCTGGTCGCGATTGCTCTGACTAATTTTTCCCGCATATTCTGGATTTGTCAAAACATCCTTATTAATAAAATCAATAAATTCCCCAACATTCAATTTTAAATTATTATGCTTTGCATTATAATAAATCAAAACATCTTCAACTTCTTTTGGCTCCATTTCCAAAATCATAGCAATTTCGCTCACGCTACGCAGTTGTTGCATTGCATTTTGCGTGGTAAATTGCGCCAAACGATCAATATTTTTGCGACTTTCTTCGTCTAATTCATCACTCATTTTCTGGTTGCCATACACTTCTGTTTGAATAAATTCAATAAATTCGTTAAACGTCATTGTGTTATTTTCTTCTTTATTATAATAATTGTAATACAAAATTTTTAACAAATAATCTTGAATATTAACATCAGAGCCCAAATCATTTAATTTTTGCGCCAAGTTGTCATACGTAATTGGCTGATTAATCGTATTTCCATAACCTAAAACATCGTCCACTTTGTCTTGATTTTCTAAATTTTCCAGCAAGCTAGCTACTTTTTCTTCATCTTCATTTTTATAAATAACTGCCATTTGATTATTTTCTGTAAATACTTCAGAAACTTCGTTAGATTCTGAATCAGTATACAAAATGCCCAAATTTCCTTTTAAAAGAAAACTCACTACAAAAAATCCAATAAATATAAAAATTGAAATCGGTCGAATATGATAACTGAATTTACCTAATTTTTGTAAATTGATATTCGGACTTCGTTTTTTAGTTTTGTTAATCGCATCATCAAAAATTAAAATTAGAGCAGGAAGCACAAAGAAAATACTAATTAAGCTAAACAATACACCTTTTGCCAAAACAAATCCCAAATCTCGCCCAATGGTAAAACTCATAAAAACCAAGGCCAAAAGTCCAACAATAGTTGTCACTGAACTACTTGCGATTGAGCCGAAAGCATGATACAAAGCTTCTTTCATCGCAGTTACTTTGTCAGATGTTTTCTCTTTTTCTTGATTGTAACGATTCATTAGCATAATGGAATAATCCATTGACAATGCCAGTTGCAAAATTGCAACAATTGAATTTGTAATATTCGAAACGCTTTCAAATAAGATATTGGTTCCTTTGTTCAAAAGAACACCAACCAAAATTGCACCCAAAAACAAAAACGGTTCCACATAAGAATCACTCATAACAATCAAAATTAATAAAGCACAAAAAATAGCCAAAATCACAATCCAAGTTGGCAACACAGGAATATTTCTGTCTGAAATTGCACCGCTAGTATGTATTTCTTGGTCTTTAAAATGCTCGGTTATCTCGTTATAAACCTTTGTTGCAATTTCGGATTCTTCATCTCCCTCAACATTTACAATATACAACGTGTAGTTGTTTTTGTTAAATTCTTCTGTTTCATCATAATCTACACTTGAGACACCTTCCACACCTTCTAAATAAGTTTTAACGTCTTGTTTTTCCTTTTGACCTAAATTACTTAACATCACATTTAAGGAACTACTTTCTGGTGCATCAATTTTATCATTCATAATGTCCATACCAATTCTTGTCTCAGATGTACTCGGCAAATATTCCGCCATATCATAATTTACTTTTACCTGTTTTGAAAAATAAATCGACATTATGGATAACACACCAAACACAATTAGAATGAAATATCTTTTGTTAATAATAAAATCTGTAATTTTTTTCAAAACGTTTATCACCCTTTCTTTTATAGTCATTTTTCTATTATACGCGCTTTGGAAACAAAACGAAAGTATAAATTTTATAAAAGTGTCTAAATTTTGACACCTTTTGCAAAAATGTCTATTTTTTTATTAAAAAGTATGATATACTTTATTTGTAAATAAGTGAATTGTGGAAACGTTCAAATAAAAAAAAGGATTGATAAAAATGAAAGTACAAGGATTAAATTCTTCTTCAAGAAAAACAAGAAAATTAATTAAATTAGCTTTTGCAGAGTTATTTCAAGAAAAAAAGGAACTTAGAAAAATAACAGTAACCGAACTTGTAAAACGTGCTGAACTTACCAGAAGCACATTTTATACACACTATGACGATATTTATGATGTAGCAAAAGATTATGAATTAGAAACAATTGAATTGCTAACTTGTGATGATAAAGTTTTACACAGCAATGAAGATATTTTAAATTATTTTGAGGAAATTATTGCGTGTTTAAAAAAGAATGAAGAAACTTACAAAATGCTACTTTCTTCGAATGAAACACTTTATTTTTTAGAAAGATTGCGCAAAATGGCAACTCAAAAAATTTTTTCTGCGTTAAAAAATATATACTCTTCTCCTGATTTAGAGCTAGATGTCGAATTTTTCATTAATGGTGTCGTGGCAGAATTTTTAAAATATTTTAGAAACATGAGCTCTTACTCTTTAGACGAATTACTAGAGCACACAAAAAGGTGGTATCAGAAGATTTTTGAAAGTAAGTAATAAAATATATTTATAAAAAAACCGAAAATTAAATTTCTCTAACTTTCGGTTTTATTTTTCTTTAACTTAATCTGAAACTTATTTTTATTTATAAGCACAAACTAAATATCTTGGTACTGCATTATGTCCTCCTGGTCTTGAACCACTTGCTCCTATGTTATGAGATCCCCCGCAATAACCACATGTTCCAGAATTTGCTCCTTGTTTATATTGATAAGTTTTTCCACATGTATTACATCTATAATTCTCAACTGTTCTAGTAAAACCTCTGCTTCCTGCATTTTTTCCACAAGACAAAGAGTATCTCGTTACTTTTTTAGCATTATTGCAATCAGCTCCCCATTCTGTTCCATAATATTCTGGGAAATCACCATCGCACCAATGTCGTCTTCTAGTCTGATCATGACAAACATTGCAGTACAGCCCACCTGGACAACCTCCACAAAATGAGCAATACCCCTCACCGACTAGAAATCGTATATTTTCCTGTGCATCCTTCATTTGCCGTATAGCTATTACGATAGCATGCACCACCAGAAGTAGTATTTCCACTATGTGTATGACTACAATTTGCATATGTCTCTGTCGCATTGCTTTGTGTAAATGAACCTCTACATGCTGTTGAATAACATGATGCTATGTGATTATGCCAGATTGCATACAATTCTACATCTTGTGTTCCCATTGTGAATTCTTTTACTCCATTTGCTGTATACTTTGGTGTTGTTGCATTGGCATCTTCTGACCAGCCTAAAAATACTCCTTCTGTTTTCGTTGGTAAGTTTTCAA
>CATLEX010000025.1 GCA_949927455.1 uncultured Clostridia bacterium | reverse complement strand
GCAAAATAGTAGAAAAAGTAGATAATAAAATAAAGTTAATATTAGATGATATGGTAGAAACTATGTATAATACTGAATGTGGAGGAGGATTATCTGCTTGTCAAGTTGGAATATTAAAACAATTAGTAGTTATTGATGTTGGAGAAGGACTATTAAAACTTGTCAATCCTAAAATTATAAAAGAAGAAGGAGAGCAAATTGTTGATGAGGGATGTTTGAGTTTTCCAGATGTTTGGGGAAAAGTAAAAAGACCAATAAAAATTGAAGTTGAAGCATTAAATGAAAATGGAGAGAAAATTGTAATTAAAGGTAAAGGCATATTAGCACAATGCTTATCACACGAAATTGATCATTTGAATGGAATCGTATTTACGAGTAAAATTATAGAATATATCAATTTTTATAAAAATTAGTTCTATGAATTACAATATGAAAAATATGTAGTTGATGACTGGATTATTTTTGCTAAAATTTACAAATAAAATCCTTATATCTAGTAGTTGACTACATATAAAAAATAATCAACATTAAAACAAAAATACTTATTTTTCAACAAAATACTTCTTTTTTTCTAAACAAAACACCAGAACATTATGTAGTTGGTGCATTGTGTATATTGAATCGCAAATTCAATATAATAAGAAAAAAAGGAGGTAGGTATGGAAACTTCAAATGAGCAAATTAACAAAAGCCTTGGAGCAATTTTTCAAGAATATAGACTAAAGAACAATATAACACAAGAAAAATTTGCTGAAGAACTAACTAAATCTACAAAAACTATCTCTCAAATTGAAACTGGAAAAGATGGTACAAGCAAAAAGACCGATATAGATTTTATGAACTATTTAGAAATTGCACCTAACATTTTATATAAGGACTTTATCACTAATCCAACATTAAAGAAAAAGATAGAGATTAGTGAGAAAATCAGCGATCTAGAGTCTAGTAAAATAGAAGCATTATTCCAAATTGTAGAAGTTTTGAAGAATCTATAATGAGAATATTTTTGATAAGTAGATGTATTGAGAAAGCTAACGAAAATTGGCTTTCTTTTTATTTTGTAGAATTTTGTCGGAAAATTTTTTTTACATTGGTATTACTGAACTAAAAACAAATTTCCAATATCTAGGAGTTGACTGGATAAAAAAATGTTATATAATGTATATCGTAATCATATTGGAGGGAACAAAGTTGAAAAATAGCAAAATAGAAGAACTAAATAAAAGAACTATACTTCTATTGGAAAAGACCAAAAAGGAATATAAAAAGTTTGCAGAGGAAAGAAAACAACTATATTGCTATTTAGTAGATAAAGATGATTTAACGAAATGGGAGAAATATGTGGAACAATTAGAAAAAATAATAAATGAGAAATAGATAATATGATAATCTTGAAAAGAGGAGGTTGTATAGAAAGAGAAAATTAACAAAAAGCAACTAATAAATATGCCTTATATGTAGTAATAAATGTAACAAAATATTTTTTAAAATAAACTTTATAAAAGGTTTACAAAATAAGTGAAAGAGAGGATTTTGTTATGGAAAAAACAAGAGAAATTGTTATGCTTGAAAATAATATCTATGAAAAGGTAAACAGAGATAAAATTATTGTAATTGGAAAAGATGTTTACGAAAAGGTAAATGATAATGCTAGATTAGTAATACCACATCCTAAAAAGGAGAAAACACAAAATGAAAATGAAGTAATACTTGATGGAATAGGCAGAATACGATTGGCACAAAGTATTATGAATAAGATGAATATAAAAACAGGATATAAATTAGATGTATATGCTAGTGGTAGAAATATCATTATTAAAAAACTAGATGTTAAGAAAAGTGCAACAAGAGAAACAAAAATGATTATAGAAAATAAGTATGAGGTAAAAGTGCAAATAAGCAATCTTGACTTTGGAGATAATCATAATATAACTACAATAGATGAGTTTGGAAATATTTTAATCTGGAATGATATAAGAAAGAAAATTGGAATTGTAGAAAATGATAAGTTAAAAGTTTGTATTAAAGAAGATATGATTATTTTAATACCAAAGAAAAAATATTAAATTTTTTTGCAGTAACTGATGTGTACTACATATCAAAATGCCAAAATAAAAAACAAATAACTACTACAAAAGTAATAGAAATTTGTTTAATTAAAATATTGGTCAGTATTCTCAAATAATTGTTGTTCTTTGATACCTAGAACTTTACAAATTGCTTTTTGCTCATAATCTCTAACAAATAAAGTATGATTCTCTATATGAGATATATCAGAATTATAAAGAGTGACTCCTAGAAGTGCAACTTTATCAGCTAATTCTCTTTGAGATAAACCTTTTAATTCTCTATACTTTTTTATATTAGAGCCAACAATGTTTTGATGACCATTTAAATTTTTGGTTTTCATTATATTATTATTCCACCCCTTAACTAAAATAAACAAAATAATAATATAATATTTTTTTGTCCTATGTGTTGCGTACCAGTTAGCAAGAATGGAAAAGAAAGGAAAAATGAAAAAAATGGATATTGAAAACTGGGATTATAAATATCATAATAATCCAATGATTGATATAAGAAAAGAATTAACTGATAATCAGTTAGAGATAATAAAGAAATTAGGAATAGAGGTAAAAGACAAGATATATACAGAATATGACTATGAGTGTTTAAAAGGTGCATTATCAGAATACATACAAGATGATGAGGAGGAATATACTCCAAAATCACTTGATGAAAAAAATGTGGATAAGGAGGAGTTTGAAGAACTTATAAAAAGGATTGATGAAATAGACGAAAATATGTAAAAACTAAAGTAGATAGGGATGGAGGAAATGTTATTTGAAGAATATTGCGATAATTATTTAGAGTCTAAAATTATTGATTTGAAAAAGGAATTAACTAATAAAGACCTGGCTATAATAGAAAAGTTAGAAGTGAATATAGAAGATGGATTTTATACACAAAGTAGATATGAAGATGTAAAAGAAGATTTAGGAATATATTATAGTAATTATGATGCTGATAGAGAACAAAGATATATAAAACCACTAAAATATGGTGTTACTAAAAAGGAATTTGATTATCTTTCTAATAGATTTAGTGAAATTGATAAAAAATATGAAGAAATGTTAGAAGGCAACTATCGAAGAAAAACTTTTAAAGATATATGGCTTAAAGAAAAGCAGCATATCAGAAATAAACTAATGTATTTATTAGAAAAAGATATACTTACAGATAATAAAAAACAGAAAATACTTGAAATTGTAATAAATATGAAAGATGCTACAGATATGCAAAAAGAACGATTTGTTTTATATTATGGTTTAGACAAAAAACAAAAAAGAATCCATAATGCTTCTAAAATAGCAGAATTACAAAATTGTACTTCATCAAATATTAGACAATCAATAAATAATATTAAACTAAAGATAGTAAGATTACCAGATGAACAAATAGAAACAATAAGAAAAATTATAAAACAAACAAATCTAAAATCCTTATAAGAAATCATATAAAAATAAATATTAGTATGAAATGGAGAAAATATGACAGAGAAATTAAGAGAATTAAATGAAAAAATTATAAAAAAAAGAAATGAATTAGATTCATCAATAGAAAATAACAAAGATGGAGATGTTATTTACAAAATAAGTGTTGAATTAGATGATTTGATTGCAGAATATATAAAATATGAAAATCAAAAGAAAATATTAGATAAGTATAATGACATTCTAAATAATCCTTATAAAAGGGAAATTATAAACGAAATTAAAAAGGATGTAAAAAAGCAAGCTGAAAATATTTCAGACTTTGAATTGGAATGTTATTGCAATAATGTATATCTATATACTTGCTTAAAAGCTAATGGCATCAGTAATGATGAAATAGCAAAACAAATTTTATATCGTAACAATATGGTTGCTGAAAATTTAGAAGGATCAGAGAACAGTAATATAGATATAGATTTAAAATTCAATACAGATATTTCAAACAAATACTATAAAATCATAAAAGAAAAGTTAAAACAAAACTAAATATAAAAGAATCAAAAGTCTAAACGGAAATGATTTAGGCTTTTATTATTTCAATGTTTAAGACTGTAGTTTATTCTACAGTTTTTTTTATTTTTAAAATAAATCTTTTTTTGTACCCATTTTTCTTTTTATTCCCCCATTTTAATCAAAAATACGAAATCCAGAGTATAGTGTCCGTAAATTGAGTTTTAAGAACTCCTAACTCCAGAAGAAGCTTTTTATAGACACACTCCAGACAAAAAAATGAAGGACAGATTCTGGAGTGTTGTAAATGGTAGGGGGAATTAGAAATGATAACTTAATAGATACAAATAGATTCATCTATATAGGATTTTTTTGCCCTATTTTAGATGATTTTTTTGTACCTTCTACTAAACTTGTGAGAAACAAATCTCCACCTCTAAACAGTTGAATTTTCAAAGAAATTTAATTGTTGGAGGATTTAGAAATGAAAAATAATTATAAAGAAATAAATAAATATGAGGAATCGAAAGAGAAAATAACAAATTATGATGAAGCAAATAAATATGATTTTTATGCAAAATATTATATGCACTATGCCATTGGAACTAGATTTGAAGATTGTGTTGAAATAAGCAAAAAAGAATATAGTGAATTGAAACAAAAATTAAAAAATTCAAAAGAAGCAATGATTAGAATATTCGCAACTTATGCTGTTGGATTCTATAAGAATGAAGGAACTTATGTGATACAAACAGTAGATAAAGATATTTATTATTGTTTATATAATTCACAGAGGTATGAAAAAAATAAGGTAAGAAATGAAAATTTTAGGCATATAGATAAATATTTTAATCAAGAAGATATAACTAATATTCATACTGATTATAGCCTTGAAGATGAAGTTTTAAATGAAATAGAAAAAGAAGAAATAAAATTATTACTTGATTCAATTCTATCAGAGAAACAAAGCAATAGATTTTTTAAAAATAAAATACTAGAAATTCCTCTTGTAATAATTGCTGTTCAAGATGGTACTACTGTAGGTGCAATAGAAGAAAGTGTAAAAAGAGCAATGAATAATATTTCAAAAAATTACAAGAAAAAATAAAAAAATTTTTTAAGAGCCTATAATTTTACTATGAGAAGTGAGCTTATATATAGAAGGGAGGAAAATATGATTACACAAATTTTAAGAAACAAATATCGACAACTAATTAAGAAAAAATTTACCCAAAATCTATATAAAATGCAAATAAGGAGCTCACTTCTTATTAGTCTTGTCAAGCCTTTAAAGTGTTAGCAAAAAGTTGCATAGGAAGGAGAAAGACCTATGGAAGATAGAAACAAACAAATATTAGATATGTATTTTATTGAAAAAATAAAGCCAGTTGATATTGCAAAAAAATTTGAAATAGCAAAAAGTACAGTAACAAGAGTGTTACAAAAAGATAGCAGATATATAAAAATTAAGCAAGAGAGAAAGGCTGAAAATCAAGAAAAGCATAAACAATATACTAATGATTACAATAAAACGAAGAAGAAAAATATACAACAAAAAAACAATGCTGATGATTTAGTTTTAAGAAATATGCACAATCAAGCGAGTATGGAAATGTCTAAACCTAAACGATTGAATAATATGGCATATAGAAATTGGAATAAAAGTGCTTTTACTTATAATGAAAAGAAGAAAAGGTATGAATTTAGAGAAGAATTAGGTCGCAGCTATGATGTACCAAAATATATAAAAGTGGAGGTTTTATAATGGCAAGAGAACTATACAACTGGGATCAAGTTAGAGCATATTTGATAATCGCAGTCAAAAATGTAAAAGATAAAAACAAATATATGGATGTGGAAATAGAAGATTTTATAAAAGAATTAGATCCACTTCAAACTTTGTATGGTAAAGAGGGAGTAATTGGACTTTCTCAAAGATATTTAAAAAGCAAGAAAAGGAAATTGTTATGAATTTTATAGATATTGAACACGAAGAATTTTTTGAAGAAAAAATGAAAGAATTAAGAAAATTAGGAAAAACAGATGTGTACTATAAATCATTAGTTTATACATTAAGCATTTGTGAAACAACTAGAGATCATTTTAATGAAATATTCAATATAAGAAAAAGTGAAGTTAATTTAGATTCTATTCAAAAAGGATGGCAAACATCAACATCATTAAAAGTAACTAGAATGGCATTTAACCTATGGAATCATAATCTTATGTATGACAGTGAACAAGATTTAGAAAATGAAAAAATATCAACATCTTATGCACCAAGCGAAATTTTCTGTTGTTCTTATGCACCATACTTTTGGGAAGGAATTAAGATTCGTTATCCAGAATACACTAAAGAAATAGAGATTTCCCATAGAGAAAGATATAGTAAGGTTATAACTCATATTGAAAATGTAGAAGATAAACCTACAGGAATATATATAAGAACTAGCAAAAAGGATGAATATGAAACTTTAGAGCAAGTTACAAGACATTGTAAAGAGTGTGATATAAAAAGTACAATTATATATATGGATATAGGGTATAGTGGAATAGATCCAGATAGAAAAGCACTACAAGTTCTAAAAAAAGATATAGAAGCAAGTAAATTAAAGGAAGTTTTATATTTGAAGTTAGAATCACTTTTTAGAAAACCAATAGAATTTAACGAATTTGCAAGTAGATGCGAAAAAAACAATATTGATATATGTTGCTTAATGAACAAAAAAGCGAAAGAAACTGTAGATTTTAATGAAAATTATATGGATGAATGTGATAAAGATTATTAAAATGTAGAAAAACTAAAGTAAAGAATATTTAGAGAATAGAAATAGATGTATATTATAAATCGTTAATATACATACTAATACTATGGTTTATATATACATCTTTATGGAGGCAATATATGAACAAAATACAGACAGTAGAAAAGAAAGAGCGAAAAATTGTAAATGTATTTTTCAATGAAGATGGCATATCAATTATAGAATTATTAGAATTAGATTTTTCAGACTTTGTAAGTAATTTTATAAAAGAAAATGTTAAATAAAGATAAGAAAATAAGTGATGAATATACAGTTTTATATTCTCACTTATTTTTTATATGCAATAAAAGAAAAATCCGTGATTCTTCATAAAAGCACGGTTGCTAAATGAAAAATGTTATGATATAATTTCAATATCATTAGTAATTAGTTATCAATTCAGCAACCAGATGGAGGTTGTATGAATTTTGATAACGGAATAATGTCTTTACTTTTAAGCATTTATTCGCCAGATGAAATAGCAAAATATATAAGGCTTTCATTAGAGGATAGAGATAAAGAAGATAAAGACAAAGATGAAAGTGAAAGTATTACAAATCAAAGAAGAATTTTAAACCAATTTATTGACAGCAAAGGCAATAAAGGTAGTGAGTGCAAAGAGTTCATAGATGATGGGAAAAGTGGTACGAACTTTGATAGACCTGGATGGAAAGATTTAGTTGAACAAATTGAATCTGGAAAAATAAAGGTTGTTATTACTAAAAATTTATCAAGACTTGGTAGAAGTAATTTTGAATGTGGATATTATATGGATTATTATTTCCCTTCAATGAATGTTAGATATATGACAGTTCAAGAAGGAGTAGATACAGGAGTTAATAATAATTCTAGTAATGAATATGCAGCATTAAATAACTTTATCAATGAAAAATATTCAAGAGATTTATCCAAGAATATTAAAAATTCAAAAAGACTTAAACAAGAAAGTGGAGAATATGTTGGAAGTAATAATACTCCGTATGGTTATATTAGAGATCCCCAAGATAAGCATCATCTGATTATTGAAGAATATTCGGCAAAAATTGTTAGACAGATATATCAATGGTATTTAGAAACTGGCTCACAAGGAGAGGTAAGAAGATTACTATTTGAAAACGAAATACCTACACCAGCAACATATCGAAATCTAGTAAGTATGACAAGCAAGTTAAAAAATCCTTATCAATGGACTTCCAGAACTATAAGATATATTTTAACAAGTCAAATGTATATTGGAAATATGGAACAACACAAGTATGAAAAAAAGAGTTTTAGAGATAAGAGATTATACAGAACCAAAAAAGAAGATTGGATAATTGTTGAAGGAACACACGAACCAATAATAGACAAAGCAACTTATGATAAAGTACAAGCCTTAATAAAAGCAAACTTTAAAAGATCTTCTGAAAGACCACCAGAGCTATTTACAGGTTTATTAATATGTTATGATTGTAAACATAGAATATCTATTACACCAAGAGATCAAGTTACAAAAGATGGAACTGTTCATCATCACGCATATACACAATGCAATTATTACAGAAAAAATAGAAATCTCAATGTTTGTTCGTTACATTCAATGAGTTATTTCAAACTTGAAGATAACTTATTAAAGGAAATAGAAACGATTTGTAAAACTTTCGTAAAACTTGTTGATTTTGACAAGATTACAAAAGAAAAGCAGAAAACTATAAATACTTATGGAACTACTTTATTACAGAAAATCAATAAACTTAATTCAGAAATAAAAAAGATAGACCAAAAGATTGAAAAGACATATATGGATAGACTGGATGAGGTTATTACAGTAGATACATATCAAAAGATTTCTGCTAAATTTGAAGAACAGAAAAAAACAATGCAAAAGGAAGTTACAGAACTTGAATCAACTTATGAACAATATCAAAGAGATAATTCTCTTGAAAATATACTGGAGGCAAAAAGCCTTGCATCAGAGTACATAAAGAAAAAGAAGAAAATTGATAGAGAGTTGATATTGAAATTAGTTGATAGAGTAGAAATACACGAAAACAAAACAGCAGATTTATATTTAAAGATAAAGCCACTAGAACAGGTACGATAATGCTACTCATTCTATTATTTTTTTATTGTGTACCAAGGGGTGTCGTTAAAATTACTCCTGCCCATGATATGAACGATTATGCATGTGGGCAAAGACACGATTTGGAAATTGTGGAAGTATTTGATGAAAATTTCAAAATGGGAAATTTAGTAGCAGAATACGAAGGAATGGATTTGCTAGAGGCACGCCAAAAAATTGTAGAAAAATTAAAAGAAATAGGTGCTTTGGTAAAGGAAGAAGAATATACACATAATGTGGCAAAATGTGAAAGATGCAAAAATACAATTGAGCCTAAAATTTCAGAGCAATGGTTTGTTTCTATGAAAGATTTGGCAAAGAGAGCGGCAGATAGCGTACGAAATGGCAAAACAAGATTTGTGCCACAAAGATATGAAAAACAGTATTTTCATTGGTTAGATAACATTCAAGATTGGTGCATTTCACGTCAATTGTGGTGGGGACATAGAATTCCAGCATATACATGCGAAGATTGTGGGTATATTAATGTGGCAAAAGCAGAGCCTGAAAAATGTGAAAAATGTGGTGCTAAAAATCTACATCAAGACGAAGATACTTTGGATACTTGGTTTAGTTCTGCGTTATGGCCATTTTCAACACTTGGCTGGCCGAATAAAAATGCAGAAGATTATAAAAGATATTACCCAACAAGTGTGTTAGTTACTGGTTTTGATATTATAACTTTTTGGGTTTCTAGAATGATGACACAAGGCTTGGAGTTTACAGATATTGAACCTTTTAAAGATGTTTTAATTCATGGCATTATTCGTGACAGTCAAGGTCGAAAAATGTCGAAAACATTGGGGAATGGAATTGATCCATTAGAAGTCATTGATGAATATGGTGCAGACGCTTTAAGATTTTCTGTTATTTCTGGTGCAACCATGGGAAATGATATTAAGTTTTCAAAAGAAAAATTGGAGCAAGCTTCTAATTTTGCCAATAAAATTTGGAATGCAGCTAAGTTTATTATTAACAATATGGCATCAAAAGAAGAGTTGATGGCATTTGGAAAATCTATTAAAGACGAACAAACAAAGAAATTCCAAACCGAAAAATTGAAAATAGAAGATTGCTGGATTTTGAGCAAGCTGGATGATTTGATTGAAACAGTAACACAAAATATGGAAAATTATGATTTGGGTGTAGCACTGGATAATATTTATAATTTTATTTGGAATGAGTTTTGTGATTGGTATATTGAAATGGCAAAAACAAGGCTTTATAGTGAAAATGCAGAAGAAAAAATAAAGGTAAGTTTTGTGTTAAATTATGTGTTTGGCGATAGCTTGAAATTACTTCATCCATTTATGCCATTTGTAACTTCCGAAATTTATGTGCATTTAGTAAATTATGACGACAAAGATTTGATGATTTCGCATTGGCCAAAAATGAGAAGAAGGGTGGATTATGATAAAAAACAGAATGTGGTTGAAATTTTAAAACAGGTTATTGTGGAAATTCGAAATATACGAGCTAAAATGAATGTTCATCCAAGCAAAAAATCGAAATTAATTTTTGTAAGTAATAACATGGAAAAGGTGATTATGGAGTGTGAGGATTTCTTAAGTAAGTTAGGCTTTGCATCACAAATTGTGGTTTTACCAGAAGATATAAACATTCCTGAAAATGCAATTTCAATTTTGTGTGAAGATTTAAAAGTGTATATTCCATTTGAAGATTTGGTAAATTTGGAAGAAGAAGTAAAACGTTTGCAAGAAGAACAAGTAAAATTAGAGCAAGAGGTTGCAAGAGGAGAGAAAATGTTATCCAATGAAGGATTTATGGCAAAAGCGCCACAAGCTAAAATTGAAGAGGAAAGAGCAAAGTTGGAGAATTATAAAAAAGCTTTAAAGGCAACACAAGAAAGATTAGAAAAACTTAAAAAATAAATTTTATTTTTGCTTTACAAAACAAATAAAAAAGCATATAATCTTTTTAAGAATAAAGAAGATTATATGCTGATTTTTTATCATAAAAATATGAAAGATATTTTTATGATATAGGCGAGTGAAATTTTGTTACACAAAATTTCTCATGCTTTTATATAAGATATATGAATGAGCGAAAGTGAGGAAAATATGGAAGAAAAATGTGTGGATCAAAAGTTAAAAAAAGAAGTAAAAGAGATTTTAGAAAAATATCCAAAAGAAAAAGACCAATTAATTATGGTGTTAAATGAAGTACAAGAAAAATATGGTTATATTCCTAAACAAGCTCAAATGGTTATTTCGGAGCATTTGAATATTCCGATGGCTGAGATTTATGGAGTGGTTACATTTTACTCTCGTTTTACTTTGGCACCAAAAGGAAAGTATAATGTGTCGATTTGTTTGGGAACAGCTTGTTATGTAAAAGGTTCGCAAAAATTACTCGATAGAGCCAAAGAAAAATTAGGCATTGAAGCTGGGCAAGTAACACCAGATGGTAAATTTTCAATTGATGAAGTACGATGTGTAGGTGCTTGTGGCTTAGCACCAGTATTTATGGTAAATGATGAGGTTTATGGAAATGCGACAGTCAAAGAATTTGATGCAGTAATTGACAAGTATATGGAGGGCTAAATAATCTATGGATTAAAATAGAAAGATATAAGGAGGAAGTCTATGAAAACAATCGAAGAAATAGAAAAAATAAGAAATGAAAAAAAGTTAGAATTAGAATTACGAGTAAATACAGAAGCAGACACCAGAGAAAAACATATTTTGGTGTGTCACGGAACGGGTTGTACTTCTTCTAAGTCTCCTAAAATTATAGAAAATTTTCGTAGGATTTTAGAAGAAAAAAACATAGAAAATGTACGTGTTATTCAAACAGGTTGTTTTGGACTTTGTGCGAAAGGACCAATTGTCATTATTCGTCCTGAAGAAACTTTTTATGCACATGTGAAACCAGAAGATTGTGAGGAAATTATTCAATCACATATTTGTGAAGGGAAAAAAGTAGAACGTTTGTTATGTAAAAATATAGACGGAAAAATGGTCGAGAAGTTGAACGATTTAGACTTTTATAAAAAACAAAAAAGAATTGCTTTAAAAAATTGTGGTGTTATCGATCCAGAAAATATTGATGAATATATTGCATTTGATGGCTATAAAGCGATGGAAAAAGTGCTGACTCAAATGAGCCAAGAGGAAGTCATAGATGTGATTTCAAAATCAGGTTTAAGAGGTCGTGGTGGAGCAGGTTTTTCGACTGGTACAAAATGGAGTTTTGCGAAAAAAGAAGAGGCAAACCAAAAATATATTGTTTGTAATGCAGATGAAGGCGATCCAGGTGCTTTTATGGATAGAAGTATTTTAGAAGGAGATCCACATGCTGTTTTGGAAGCTATGGCGATTGCAGGTTTTGCGATTGGGGCAAATCAAGGTTATATTTATGTAAGAGCGGAATATCCGATTGCAGTGGAAAGATTAAGAATTGCGATTGGGCAAGCAAGGGAGTATGGTTTGCTAGGAGACCATATATTAGGAACAGATTTTAAGTTTGACGTTGACATTCGATTGGGTGCTGGAGCGTTTGTGTGTGGAGAAGAAACTGCACTGTTGGAATCCATTGAAGGAAAACGAGGACAGCCAAGAATTAAACCTCCTTATCCAGCCAGTCAAGGTCTTTTTGGCAAACCAACTGTGATTAATAATGTAGAAACATTGGCCAATATTACGAAAATTATTTTGAATGGTGCTGATTGGTATGCTAGCATTGGAACAGAAAAATCAAAAGGAACGAAGGTATTTGCTTTGGGTGGAAATGTGAACAATGTTGGTCTTGTAGAAGTACCAATGGGAACAACTTTGCGTGAAATTGTTTATGACATTGGTGGTGGAATTCCCAATAATCGTGGTTTTAAGGCAGCTCAAACAGGAGGACCTTCTGGTGGTTGTATTCCATTGGAGCATTTGGATACGCCAATTGATTATGAGTCTCTTGCACAAATCGGTTCAATGATGGGCTCTGGTGGATTGATTGTCATGGACGATACCAAATGTATGGTTAATTTGGCAAAATTTTATTTAGAGTTTACAGTAGCTGAAAGCTGTGGAAAATGTACGCCATGCAGAATTGGAACCAAGAGAATGTTGGAGATTTTGGAAAAATTGTGTAGTGGAGAAGGAACAGAATATGATATTTATCGTTTGGAGAAATTGGCTGTAAATATTAAAAAAGCGAGTGTTTGCGGTTTGGGACAAAGTGCGCCAAATCCAGTGCTTAGTACGCTTCGTTATTTTAGAGAAGAATTCAAAGAACATGCTACTCAGAAGAAATGTCGAACAAATGAATGCAAAAAAATTGCCAAAATAGAAATTGATAAAGATAAATGCAAGGCTTGCGGTTTGTGTCAAAGACAGTGTCCAGTAGGTGCGATTGAAGGACAGGAGAGAAATGTGAGAGTGATTAACCAAGAAAAATGTATTAAATGTGGAACTTGTATTGCTGCTTGCCCATTTCATGCGATTCAGTAGAAATAAATCCATAGAAATTTTGAAAGGAATGGTAATAAATATGGAAGAAATGATAACACTAACAATTGATGATATTGAAATCAAAGTAAAAAAAGGAACGACGATTTTAGAAGCAGCCAAACAAGCTGGAATTGATATACCAACTTTGTGTTTTTTAAAAGAAATTAATGAGGTTGGTGATTGTAGAATGTGTATTGTAGAGGTGGAAGGCAGAAGAGGATTTGCGACATCTTGTATTCAAAAAGTGGAAGAAGGAATGATAGTGCATACGCATACACCAGAAGTATTGGAAGCAAGACATATTGTGTTGGATTTGATTTTGTCTAATCATAAGATAGAATGCTTAACTTGTACACGTTCTCGGAAATTGCGAGTTGCAAAAATTGGCAGAAAAATTTAATGTACACAATATTGAATATGAAGGCGAAATGACAAAACATAAAATTGATGATAAGTCTCCTGCGATTGTGAGAGATTTTAACAAGTGTATTTTATGTAGGAGATGTATTGCTACTTGTAAAAATGTGCAAGAAATTGGTGCTATTGATTGTGTAGGGCGTGGTTTTGAGTCTTGCATTTCTACAACATACGATAATAGTTTAAATGATGTAGATTGTACTTTTTGCGGTCAATGTATCGAAAGCTGTCCAACTGGTGCATTACATGAAAAAGAAAATATTAATGATGTTTGGACGAAATTGAAAGATCCAGATACTTATGTAGTTGTGCAAACAGCTCCAGCTGTTCGTGTAGCTTTGGGAGAAGAATTTGGTATGCCAATCGGAATAAATAGCAAAGGGAAAATGGTAACAGCTCTAAAAAGAATGGGGTTTGATAAAGTGTTTGACACGAATACTGGTGCAGATTTGACAATTATGGAAGAGGCAAACGAATTTATAGAAAGAATACAGACAAATGGTGTTTTACCAATGATTACTTCTTGCAGTCCAGGTTGGGTACGTTTTGCTGAAAAAAATTATGGAGAATTATTGGGACATTTATCAAGTTGCAAATCACCACATCAAATGTTTGGTGCTATTATAAAATCGTATTTTGCTGAGAAATATGGAGTAGATAGGAAAAAAATTTGCATGGTTTCTGTGATGCCATGTATTGCCAAAAAATACGAATGTAGCAGAGAAGAAATGGAAGTAGATGGTGTACGTGATGTGGATTATGTGATGACAACAAGGGAACTTGCTAGAATGATTAAACAAGCGAATATTGAATATGCTGAATTGGAAGACAGTGATTTTGATGAACCAATGGGAGAAGCAAGTGGTGCAGGTGCCATATTTGGTACAACTGGTGGCGTTATGGAAGCTGCTATTAGAACAGCGGTTGATATTTTGGAAAACAGAAATGTTGATAAAATCGAGTATATAGAAGTAAGAGGAGAAAAAGAAATTAAGGAAGCTGTTTTAAACATTGCTGGGAAGGAAATCAAAATTGCAGTGGTAAATGGATTAGCAAACGCAAGAAAAATAATGGAGCAAATTAAGGAAGGAAATTCGCCTTATCATTTTGTAGAAATTATGGCGTGTCCAGGAGGATGTGTTATGGGTGGTGGACAGCCAATTAAAAGTTCAAAAGTTAGAGAAACAGTTGATGTGAGAAAACTAAGAGCAGATAGTTTGTATTCGATTGATGAAAAAAGTGTGATTCGAAAATCGCATGAAAATCCAGTGATGAAGCAGTTGTATGAAGAATTTTTGGAAACTCCAGGAAGTCATGTAGCTCATAAATATTTGCATACAACCTATCAAGCAAAGCCAAAATATGAGGTAGAGGAGTAAAAGTATGGAGAAAGATGCAGTAAATTTTAATGATGTAGTTATTTATGAAACAGAAAATTTTGTAGGAGCGGTTCCTAGAATTCCACATATTCCTAGATTAGATGGTGGGCATATTTGGATAAGAGCAAAAGAAAAATATTTTGAAAGTAGAAATGACTTTGAACCAAAAGAGGCAATAGAAGTTATGAGGCTGACGATGTTGCTAGGGGAAGCAATGATAAAGGCAATGAGAAATAGAGGGCTTCAAATTGAGAGAATTAATTACCAAGAAAATGGAAATTGGGCATATCAAGATGGCAAAAAGCCAACTTTTCATGTTCATTTATATGGAAGAGTGAAAAATTCAAAAACGCAAACGTTTGGAGAAGCTTTAGTTTTTCCAAATAAAAAGACAGGTTTTTATGATGATTTTGAACCATTTAATGAGGAAGATATAACAGAAATAAAAAAGCAAATTAGTATTTTGGAAAAAAGTGACAAATATGACATGACGAATTGGTTATGATAAAATAAAGGAGTGAAATCATGAAAATTTTAGCAGTTGGGGATATTGTTGGCAAGTGTGGTGTTCAAAAATTGAAGGATTGTTTGCCAAGTTTAATGCAGAAATATGAAATTGATTTTTGCGTTGTAAATCGGCGAAAACGCAGCTGAGCGGAATGGGAATTACAGAGAAAATGTATCGTGATATTTTAAGATTAAATGTAGATGTTGTGACTATGGGAAATCATACTTGGGGCAAAAAGGATATTTTTGGTTTTATTGGCGAGAAAACGATTGTAAGACCAGCTAATTATCCTGCGAATAATCCTGGAAATGGTTATACGATTATCGAGAAAAAAGGCAAAAAAATTGCTGTGATTAATTTAATTGGTCGAGTGACAATGGGAGTTTTGTCAGAAAATCCATTTCTAGTAGCAAAGGAAATCATTGAAAAAATAAAATCACAGGTTAATCTTATTATTGTTGATTTTCATGCTGAAGCAACTGCTGAAAAAATTGCACTTCGGTTATTATTTAGATGGAGATGCTACAATTGTTTTTGGCACACATACGCATGTTCAAACAGCAGACGAAAAAATTTTGAAAAATGGAACAGCATATATTACTGATATTGGAATGACAGGTCCGAAGAACTCTGTAATTGGAATGGATATCGAGGTTTCTTTTAAAAGATTTGAAACATCACTTCCTGAAAGGTATAAAATAGCAGAAGGCGAAGCGATACTAAATAGTTGCTTATTTGAATTGGATGATGCTACTAATCATGTAACAAAAGTTCAAAGAATTAATTTGTAAAAAATAAAAAATTTGTATAAAATTCTCCTATTTTGTCATAATAATACTATACATGACAAATAAAGGAGGAAAAAGTATGAAAGCAACTGGTGTTGTAAGACGTATAGATGATTTAGGTAGAGTTGTTATTCCCAAAGAAATTCGTAAAGTACACAGAATTAAAGAAGGTGATCCACTAGAAATTTTTACAGATAAAGAAGGAGAAATTATTTTAAAGAAATATTCTCCAATTGGTGAGCTTTCAGAATTTGCAGGCAGTTATGCAGAAACACTTTCAAAAACAACAGGACATATTACTTGTATTACTGATAAAGATACTGTTATTGCTGTGTCTGGTGGTTCTAAAAAGGATTTTTTGGAAAAGGGTCTTAGCAAACAATTAGAAGAAGTAATTGAAAATAAAGAAGTTTTTAAAAGTAAAGATAATGATGAAATTGCGATTCCAATTACAGAAAATGAAGGGCGTGAAAGAATTTATAATTCGCAAGTGATTTATCCAATCATTTCTGATGGAGATGTGATTGGAAGTGTTATTTTACTTTCTAAAGAACCAAATCAGAAAATGGGCGAAGTAGAATATAAAGTGGCTCAATCGGCAGCGGGATTTTTAGGCAATCATTTAGAAGTTTAGAAAAAAAGAACTCAGAATTTTGGCTGAGTTCTTTTTGCGAAAAGAAAAAATTAAAAAATAATATTGACATTATTTTTAATTCATTGTAAAATAAAAAACATAGAGTAGAAAATAAATCGTTAAGACTCAATAGACGGGAAGTTGCTATTGGGGCAAGATTAACAAAATCGCTTATTTATTTTCGCATTCCGCTATCAAAGAGAGATTTTTGGGGAAGATTGTATCTTCTTTCTTTGGGGTTCGGGAAAAAGCTCTATAAGAAAGGAGTTTTTTTATGTCAAAAATGAAAAAAATAATTTTATCAGCTATGTTACTTGCAATTTTAATTTTACTTTCGAGGTTCATATCTATCAAAACACAAGTTTTAGTCATCAGTTTTCATTACATACCAATCATGATAGCTGCGATTTGGCTTGGACCAAAATATAGTACAGTAATTGCACTGTTGGGAGATTTACTAGGTGCGATATTGTTTCCGTTTGGACCATATTTTCCAGGGTTTACAGTAAGTGCTGCTATTTCAGGTTTTGTTTATGGAATTTTTTTAAACAAATCTAAAAGAGAAATGACAAATCGACAATTTTTAATAAGGCTTGCTTTGAGTAGTTTTCTTGTGTTAATTGTTGTTAATGTTTTTATTACTTCTGTATGGATCCATTTGTTATATGGAAAGGCTTATGTTGCGATTATGGCAAGTAGAGTAGTGACACAAATTGTGATGTTCCCAATTCAAATTGGAACAATTTATGCTTTAGAAAAGTTTTTAAGACCATTTATGAGCAAATATCTATTAGAGGAGACATAAAATGGATGTGGAAAAATATTTATCGAGTTTTTATAGTGGCACGAAGAATCCAAGTTTGAAGGCGATGCAATATTTTATGAAGGAGTTTGATTATCCCCAAAAAAACTTAAAAATCATTCATATTGCTGGAACGAATGGCAAAGGTAGCCAAGTGGAAATGTTAGCTAGTATTCTGAGAAAAGCTGGATATCGTGTAGGAAAATTTATGAGCCCACATCTAATCAATTATGATGAAAGAATTAGTGTAAACAATCAAAATATCAGCAATAGCGAAATGGAACAGTTAATTGAAAAAATACAACCAAAGATAGAAGCGTATAATAGAGCAAATTATGAAAAAATTACGTTATTTGAATTAGAGACAACGATGGCGATTTTGTATTTTTTTGAAAAAAAGTGTGATTTTGTTGTGCTAGAAACAGGTTTAGGTGGCTTGTATGATTGCACGAATATTGTGCATCCTATGATTTCTATGATAACAAGTATTGGTTATGACCATATGAATCTTTTAGGAAATACGTTATTAGAAATTGCAAAGCAAAAAGCTGGAATTATAAAAGAGAATTCAGAGACAATTTTTATGGAGCAAGAGCCAGAAATTAATGACGAAATTAAACAGGTTTGTATGAAAAAAAATAATAAATTACATTTGATTGATAAGAAAAATATAACCAATATTTCTTATGATGAGAGTTTTCAAAAATTTGATTATCAAGATTATAAAAATGTAGAAATTAATTTAAAAGGAAAAAAACAAATCGAAAATGCTGTCATGTGTATAGATGCTGTTGAAGTTTTACAAAATAAATCGTATTTTATTTCAGATAGCGCATTAAGAGAAGGTTTAAAAACAGTTATCCATAAAGGTAGATTTGAAGAAATAAGTCATAAACCACTTATGATTTATGATGGTGCACATAACCAAAATGCAATTGAGAATTTTAGTCAAAATGTTCAAATGTATTATAAAAATAGAGATAAAGTATATATTGTTTCGATTTTGAAAACAAAAGATTATCAAGTTATTTTAAAAGAATTATTGAAGGATGAAAAAGCAGTTTTTATTTTTACAAGTGGAAATGATAAAAATTTGTATGTAGCAAAAGGAGAATTGTTAGAAATAGCTAAAAGATATACAAAAAATTCTCAGATTTATGCACAAGAATTAGAAGATGCGATGGATTGTGTAAAAGAAAAGTATGAAGAACGTGTAACGTTTGTTGTGGGAAGTTTTTATATTTATGGAACTGTAATCGAAAAGCTAAAGGGAAGTGATAAGAATGATTGAATTAAAAAATGTGAGTTTTCAGTATAAAAATGGAAATCGCATTTTGGAAAATATTAATTTGGAAATTCATGAAGGTGAAATGATTAGTGTGATTGGTAAAAATGGGGCTGGAAAGTCAACTCTTATTAATTTGTTGGCAGGTATTACGAAACCGAATGAAGGCGATATTTTAATGGATGGTTTAAATACAAAATCTAAAAAAAATTTTATGGAACTTAGAAAAAAGGTTGGAATTGTTTTCCAAAATCCAGAAAGTCAGATTTTGTTTCCTAATGTTTATGATGATTTGGGATTTGCTTTGAAAAATTTGAATTTGGAAAATCGAAAAGATAGAATTGAAAATGCACTAGATATTGTTAATATGAAAAAGTTTGTGCAAAAAGATAGTTATGAATTGTCACTTGGGCAAAAACAGAGAATAAATATAGCGAGTGTTCTTGCGGTAAAACCAAAATATATTATTTTGGACGAGCCGACAACTATGATCGATTCAAATGAAAAAGAGAATGTTTATGAAGTTTTGCGAAGCTTAAAAGAAGAAGGTTATACCATTATTTTTGTAACAAATCAGGTTAACGAGATTTTGCTATCTGATAAGATTTTTATCATGAAGGATAAACAAATAAAATATGCTTTTGCCAAAGAAGCACTCATTGAAAATGTGGGTTTGCTAAAAGAATGTGATATTAAAATTCCAGAAATGTTAGAACTTGTTTTAAAATTGAAAGAAAATGATATTTCAGTTAATTTGAAAGAATGGACAATTCCAGAAATGATTTCTGAAATTGTAAGGGTATGTAAAAATGAAAAATATCATTAAATTTACTTTGTTTATTTTGTATACCATATTTTTATTTTTTATAGAAGACATAAAATTTCTGATAGCAACTATTTTGTTGAATTTTATCATAACAATTATATTAAAAGTTAATGTAAAAAAAATGTATGATTCGATAAAAATACTTTTGCCGTTTGTTGTGATTACAATGTTGTTTAATATTTTTTTGGCGAGTGTGCAAGAAGGGATTTTAATTGGAGTTAGAATACTTATTTGTTATCATGCAACTTATCTATTTTCACAAACAATGACAACATTACAAGTGGCAGATACCATACAAAGAATATGTGCTCCTTTAAAATTTTTTAGAATAAATACAAAAAATATTGGGATTATGATTTCTATTTCAATTTGTATGTTACCTATTTTAAAAAAAGAAATGGAAACTCTAATTCAAACATTAAGGGCAAAAGGCAAGCAATTAAATATGGGAAATATAGTGATTATTATGAAACCAATGTTGATTTCTATTTTGAGAAAAACAAGTCAAATGGAAAAAACATTGTTAGCAAAAGGATATGAAGAATGAAAATTAGAAAAAGCAATAACATTTGAGTTATTGCTTTTAAAATTATGCACTTTTGATTTCCAAACGCAATTTATCAGCAATCATTGCGATAAATTCTGAATTGGTTGGCTTTCCGCGATTGGAATTAACAGTATAGCCAAAAATATTTTCCATGGATTCAATTTGACCTCTATTCCAAGCCACTTCAATAGCATGCCTAATGGCACGTTCAACACGAGATGGTGTTGTTTTATACTGTTTTGCCAAATCAGGATATAATTGTTTTGTGATTTGGTTAATCACATCAACATCATTGACTGCCATAATAATGCCATCACGTAAATATTGATATCCTTTAATGTGAGCAGGAACTCCAACGTCATGAATAATATTAGTTACTTTTGCTTCTAAACTGGATTTAGTGTTGTCTACTTTAATATAATTACTTTTTACTTCTTTTAATTTTGTAGATACTGTTTCGATTGGTTGATTTTTAATTAATTCTCTGATTCTTTTAACTAGTACTTCCATTTCGAAGGGTTTTACGATATAGTATTGAGCACCTAAACACATTGCTCTTGATGTAACTTTATCTTGTCCAACTGCAGATAGCATTACACATATAGGCAATGTATCAAGTTTTTCGTGAATAGTTTCTAGAACTCCTAACCCATCTAATTGAGGCATAATAACATCTAAAAGTGCGATATCTGGATTCAGTTCTATAATTTTTTCAGCTGCTTCGACACCATCTTTTGCAGTCGCTATTACCTCCATATCTTCTTGCAAATCAAGATATGTAACTAATGTAGAAATAAATTCAGCATTGTCATCTGCTATAAAAATTTTGATTTTTTCGCCCAAAATAATCCCTCCTTATTTTTATCTTTTTGTAATACCGAAAAGAAATTACAAATGAAGTATATTATTTTTTAAAAAAATATGCAATAGATTTTCGGCTAAAAGTTAATATTTCGTAGGATATTTTGCGACAAAATTCGACATTTTAGGGACGAAAAAAGTCGAAAAAATTTTTGAATAAAGTATTGACATTATATGTGATTTAAAATATACTTATTAAAGTAAAATATTTTAGGAGGTAAACGAATGAAGAAAAGTGAAAAACAAATGATATTAGTTTTAATAATTGTTGCAGTAATTATCATAGCTGTACTAGTAAATGTGAGAAATTCAAGACAAGAAAAAGTAGTTGATAATAGTACTGGTAATACAGGGACAAGTGTGCAAACAAATCCAAATAAGAGTGGCGTAACAGAAACAGAAGAATTTGTTGAAAGATTAGAAGATGGTACAAAGTTAAATGTAAGTGAAAAATTAGCTCAGACCAAAAAAGTTGGCAATTATGAAATATCTAATATTCAAATTACTGAAAAAAATGGTGAGTCTCGTTTAATAGCAGATGTCAAGAATACGAGTAACGCAAAAATTGGAATGAAATTTGCAAAACTTGTATTGTTAGATAAAGAAGGGAAAGAAATAACTTCAACAGATGCTATTATTGGTGATGTAGAAGCTGGACAAACAGTACAGTTAATTGCATCAGTTACAACAGATTTTTCAAATGCTTATGATTTTTCTATTCAAATAGTAGAATAAATAGGTAAAATAAGGATAGTAGAGTAAAATTTTCTAAACTCTACTATTTTTTATTAAAAAATTTTCAAAAAGGGGTTGACAAACAGAAATAAAGGTGCTAAAATGAAGAACGTTGACAGCGAAAAAGGCTGGCAAAAAGAACACAAGAGCTAGGTAAAAAAAGACAGAAAAAATAAATTAAAAAAAATGAAAAAAAGATGTTGACAAGAAGAATAAAATGTGTTAAAATAAT
>CATLEX010000024.1 GCA_949927455.1 uncultured Clostridia bacterium | reverse complement strand
ATTTCTTTTTTGAACTAAACTATCCTTTAAAACTACATGTGTGTGTGTGTGTGTGTGTGTGTGTGTGTGTACAGCCGCAAGGGTTTGCGCTATTTTAACTGTTTCAATTACTTTTTGCTTTTTCATTCCTTACAACTCCTCTATTGTATGTGTTGGTTTTATTTTAGCATTTATTTGAATGCATGTCAATAGATTTGTTGTATGTTACATTTTTGTTATCATTGTTACAGATTTGTAATATTTGTTCTCCCCTCTATTTTCTCATTTCCTTTATCATCATATCTCCAAAAATGGCATACCCAATTTCAGGATTCGAAACTAGCACATTTGTAACTGCCCCCACAAATTTTCCTTTTTGAATTATTGGACTTCCCGACAAACCTCGTATAATACCACCAGTAGCGTTTATCAAATTTTCATCTACCACACGAATTAACATACTCTTATTATCATAATTATCATTTTTATAAATTTTTTCTATTTTAATATCATATTCTTGATTAGTCTTGCCATCTAAGCTGCACAAAATCTTGGCATCTCCAAGTTGAATTTCATCACGTAAAGCAACTGGCATTGATTTACTTGTATCAATATTTAAACTTGCCAAATTTTCTAACTTTCCATAAATTCCAAATGGTGTATTTTTTTCTACATGACCAATCGTTTTCTGGTTTACAATCGTACCACGAATTTCACCTGGACTATTAATATTTCCTTTTGTAATTGACATAACATTAGAAGTAACAATTTCACCTGACTCAATATTAATCAATTTATCTGTATCACTATCTACAATTCCATGTCCCAAAGCTGCAAAATTTCCTGTGTTTTTTTCATAATACGTAATCGTTCCAACACCTGTTGCTGCATCTTTTACCCACAAACCAAGCTTATACTCGTCATTCTCCGTTTGTACAGGTGTAATATTAGAAGTCACAATACTACCATCTTCTCGAACCAAAGTCAGCAACACATTTTCGCCATTGCTCTGGTTAACAACATCTTTTAATCCTCCTATACTATCAATTTCTGTGTCATTTACCTTGACAATTGTGTCACCTTCTTGAATATTACAATTATGAAATGGATTTACTCTTTCCTTATTCATATTTTCAATTTCAGACATTCCCACAATGAGTACACCATTTGTGTATAACTTCATGCCAATAATTTTGCCTATTGGTACAACTTACACATTTTCCAATGTGTCAACTGTCACTTGTTTAATTTTATTGCCAAATAATGTGACATCTACATGAACTGTATTTTCATTTGCATTTGAAGTAGTCACAGTTTCGATGGTATCAACTCCTATAAACTTTTTTATTTTGTAATTTTCATTTTCTAGCAAAATAATGTGTTGTGGAATAAGGCTAATATTTGCAACATAAATATATACAACCATTAAAATAAAAAAAGTTATCCCAAATTTTAAATTTTTCATACTTTTAGGATAACCAATTTTATTCAATTTATAATTCATAAATATCTTTTATTTTGTATCAAACCATGTTTTTCCAATTTGCAAATCCACATCCAAATGAACCGAAAGCTCTGTAGCATTTTCCATTTGCCTTTTCAAAATCTCACTTACTACTTTTTTTTCTTCTTCTAAAGCTTCAATAATCAGTTCATCATGAATTTGTAAAACAATCTTTGATTTCAAATTTTTTTCTTTTAATTCTTGATAAACATGCAACATTGCAATTTTCATAATATCTGCTGCAGTTCCCTGAACTGGTGCATTCATCGCAACTCTATCACCAAACTTTCGCACCATATAATTGTTTGATGCAATTTCTGGAATATACCTTCTTCTATGAAACATCGTTTCCACATAACCATTCTGTTTTGCTTTTTCAATTTCATGCTCCATAAACTCACGAATTCCATGATACTGCCCTAAATACGTATCAATATATTGCTTCGCTTCCTTTTTCTTAATTCCTAATTGCTCTGATAAACCAAAATCGCTAATTCCATACACAATGCCGAAATTGACAGCTTTGGCGTGAGAGCGCATTTCTTTCGTCACTTCCTCAAGAGGCACACCAAACACTTGCGATGCACAAATTTTATGAATATCCTGCTTTTCATTAAATGCATTTATCATAATTTTATCTTGCGACATATCTGCCAAAATGCGAAGTTCAATTTGGGAATAATCTGCATCAATAAAAACTTTTCCCTCTTCTGCTTTAAACAATTTTCGAATTTGCTTTCCGAGCTTCCGTTCGAGTTGGAATATTTTGCAAATTCGGATCTGAACTACTAAGTCTTCCTGTTGCCGCAACCGTTTGATGAAATGTTGTATGAATTCGATTTGTTTTTGAATTGATAAATGGCAA
Organism: uncultured Clostridia bacterium; assembly: GCA_949927455.1. Lineage (GTDB taxonomy): Bacteria > Bacillota > Clostridia > TANB77 > CAG-508 > Scatovivens. The sequence continues at coordinate 20,349 of CATLEX010000024.1, read as the reverse complement.
CATTCCTTCTACAAAAGTTGAATTTAATTTTGCTATCTGCCTATACACCAAAATCTTTTCAATAATTGGATGCGCATTTTTTAAGCTTTCTAGTGTGTCAACATCAGTGGAATAGCCGTTTTTGTTTTTCTTTTTATAAGGCAATTCCAATTTTTCAAATAACATTTCCCCTAGCTGTTTTGGAGAGTTAATATTAAATTCTTGACCAGCCAACTCATAAATTTCTCTGCTTAATTCTTCAATTTGAATTTTCAATTTTTCTGACATTTTTTCAATATCTAACTTTTCTGCAAAAACACCTGTATAGCGCATTTCAGCCAAAACTTCAAGACATGGCATCTCAATTTCTTGAAATAATTTTAATTGATTGACTTCTGCTAATGCTTTTTCTAAAACTGGCTTTGCCTCACCAATCACATAGGCATAAGCTGCCTGTTGATAATTCTTTTCTTCCTTTGGTTCTGTATCAAAAAAGCTTGTTTGCACATCTTCGCTTATTTGTGATTGCGCATAATATGCTTCTATATCCAAATTCAAATATTGTCTAGCTACTTCTTCTAGAGAATAACTATTAGTTCCAGAATTTAACAAATACATCGCAATTCGGCAATCAAACATCATATTTTTTGGTTCAATTCCAACCTGTTTTAGCAAAATATAATCTTCTTTTTGATTATAACCGCATTTTAAAATATCTGGATTTTCAAAAATTTCTTTGAACTTTTTAGGTTCAAAGTTCAAATTATGAACCTTTTTTTCAGATTTGATAAAAATATGAACATTTTTAATAATTTTGGGAATAATTAATCCTTCTTTTTCATCTTCTAATTCAAAATAATAATAAATTTCATTTTGTTGTTTTAATTCTTCTTCAATTTCTTCATATTTTTCGCCTTCCATATATTCAAATAAATCAGTTACATTTTTTTCTTTTTCAGTATTGTCTAGCGTATTTTCTAAGTCAAAACGTTCAATAAATCGTTTAAAACGAAGTTCTTTAAAAAGTTTCAAAACTGTTGCATTATCCCAAGCCTCAATCTGAAATTTCTCAAGTGATTTTTCAATTGGTGCTTCTATATCAATCGTTCCGAAGAGTTTTTGAAAGATAAGCTAATTCTTTATTTTCCAACAATTTTTCTCTTTGTTTTCCTTTGATTTCTGGCGCATTTTCTTCTTCCATCGTTTTATACAATTGGTCAATATTTGTATATTTTTTGATTAAATTTAAAGCTGTTTTTTCACCAATTCCTGGAACTCCTGGAATATTATCTGAGCTATCTCCCATTAACCCTTTTACTTCTATCATTTGCTTTGGCAAAACACCATATGTTTCAAGCACTTTTGCCTTATCAAAATCTTCTATTTCTGTTTTTCCCTTACTGGTTCTAGGAATTCGAATTGTGACTTTATCTGTTGCAAGCTGAAAAGCATCTCTGTCTCCTGTTAGCAAAATCACATCCAAATTCTGTTTTTCTCCCCAAACGCTTAGTGTTCCTAAAATATCGTCAGCTTCATAACCTGGCTTTTCAATTACTGTTATATTCATTGCAGATAAAACTTCTTTAATAATTGGCAATTGAGCAGCCAACTCGTCAGGCATTCCTTTACGTGTTCCTTTGTATTCACTATACATTTCATGCCTTTTGGTTGGAGCTTTCACATCAAATGCCACCACTAAATAATCTGGATCTTCCACTTCTAATTGATGAAACATAATCGTTAAAAATCCATAAACTGCATTGGTATAAGTGCCATCTGCTGTTTGCAACATTTTACTTCCCATAATTCCATAAAATGCTCGATTTAATATGCTATTCCCATCTATTACTAATAACTTTTTCAAAATTTCCCCTTTCACATGAAACCTATTTTTTCCTATTATGATACATATGATTCCAATAATTCCATGTTGCCTAATAATTCATATTTTTTAGCACCTGCTGGAACCAAAAAACTATCTCCTTTTTGGATTTCATAATTCTGATTTGCTAGTTTTAATGTTCCTGTGCCTTCAATCACATTAAAGACAATAAAGCTTTCCTCTGAAATTTCCTCTTCAAATTTATCTTGCACATTTATTTTATTTGTCGTAAAAAATTCTGATTTTGCAACATTTACTTTTGAGCAATTATTTTCAATTTTTTTAATTTGCGGAGTTTTGTCTGTGCAAATCACATCGAATGCCTTTTGAACATGTAATTCTCTTGGCTTTCCATCTTTTCCTACTCTTCCCCAATCGTACACACGATAAGTTACATTACTATTTTGTTGCACTTCTGCAACTAACGTTTTTCCAAGCAACGCATGAATCGTTCCTGAAGGAATATAAATTGCATCTCCTTTTTCTACATCAACATAATTTAAACATTCTGCAATTTTTTCAGAATTCATGCACTCTTTTAGTTGCTCTTTTGTTACGCCTTCTTTTACTCCACAAATAATTTGCGCACCTGGCTCACAATCTAAAATATACCACATTTCTGTTTTACCTAAAGAATTTTCATGCTTCATGGCATATTCATTATCTGGATGGACTTGTACAGATAAACTTTTGTTAGCATCTATAAATTTGATAAGCAATGGAAATTCTGCTAAATCAATACATTTCGTTCCAAAAATTGCTTTTCGCAAATTCTGATTGGAAAAAACTTGTGTTAATGTTTGCCCTTCAAATTCTCCATTTTTAATAACTGTTTCACCATTTTTATTGGTGGAAACTTCCCAACTCTCCGCCGTACATTCCTCATTTTGAACTTTTTTGCCAAAAATATTTTTCAATTTCTGACCACCCCAAATATAATCTTTAAATACTGGTTGTAAAAAAATTGGCTCACCATTCATAATATTTCCTCCTTTTATAAATATCTTGCTCATTTCTGTATATAAATCATTGGATTATTTTAACTTCTCTTTATCTTTGTGAATTGTTTTTGCATACCTATCTTCCTCCGAGAAAACACACCCACAATATTTTTGCATATATAAACCAAGTTCCCTTGCTTTTTGCTGCCCTTCCCTGAAACCTACTCGAAAATCACGATACAAAAACTCTACCTTATACTTTTTCGCCATTTGCTGACACACTTTTTTTAATTCTTCATGCTTTTGATAAGGGCTCACAAAAAGCGTACTCGTAAAAGCATCATATCCATTTTCCTTCGCATATTTCGCTGTTTCTTCTAAACGCACAGGATAGCAATAATGAGTACAGCGATTTTCCAAATCTCCAATCACTTCTTTGCAAAAATTTCGCAAACCATAATCCTCGTTTACAATCAATTCCAAGTTTACCTTTTTCGCATATTCAATTAACGTGTCTCTTCTCATTTTATATTCTACATATGGATGAATATTCGGATTAAACCAATATAATGTTGGTTCTATTTTTTCAGCTTTCAAGCTATCAATACAGTACACACTACAAGGCGCACAACAAGTATGCATTAATAATTTCATTTTTTACCCTCTTATATAAATCATTTTTTCTTTCTTATTTTGGAGCATACAAACCAAAGTTCCAACTAGAAATACCACAAAAAATGGCACTCCATAAATATAATATTCAGAATACGCTAAAAATACCATATCTGCAACCAAAGTCAAAATTTGCATTTGCACAATTAATTTGATATTTTTGCCGTTTTGCCAAAACATAAATGGCGTAAGCCACATAAAATACCATGGCTGAAAATTGGAAATAAGCAACCATAAAAAAGTAAGTATAAACCAATATAAATTCTTCATTTCTTTACTAAATTTAATCTCTGTTTGAAAAAGCAATTTTACTGACTTGTAAAAATACACCAGCACAAAAATAACTAATATCACATCTGCTAATAATTTATGCAAATTTTCTGGATTTGTAAAATATTGCATAATAAAAAAATAAATCCCTTTTGTTACTTTACCTCTCTGGGTATTCATTCCCATAAACACTTGTAAATCTTGTATATACAACAAATATGGCAGTACCACAAAAACAGTATATAATAAACCATACTGAATACATTTTAAAAATCTCTTCGATACTTTTTCATCTCGATAAAAATAAATCACAAATAATGGCAATAACAATATGGCAAAATACTTGATATCCGTTGCTAGTCCCAAACAAAGCACACTAAATACTAAATTTTTCTTTTTCAAAAGTGCAAAAAATGCTAACAAAATAAAACATACCACAAATATATCATTATGTACATTTGCAATTCCTTCTAACAATACAAATGGATTTAAACCATATAACAAAACAAATAATTTCTTCTTATTTGTAATTTGATAAATCAGATAACAATTCAGCAAATGAACTGCCAAATTTGCCATTTTAAAAAGCCATAATCCCATATCAATATTCCCAAAAGAAAGTCCTGCTATGGCACTACAAATCATTGTCCAAATCGGACCATATACAACTGTTGTACCTGACCAATAATTTTGATATCCTTTTTGCAAAACAGTATCTTGCTGTAAGTTTGGAGCCTCTTCCTCAACATAATCTTTCATTGTCACATAATACGGATTTTGTCCATATTTTGCATTTAATCGCCCCACTCCTAAGTAATAAAACACATCAGAACTCATAAATGGTATTACCAAAACAAAAATCGCTGAAATAATAAAAGTCAGCACAAAAATTTGCTTATTATTTCTAAAAATTTTATTTCTATCTTTTATCAAAATGCCATAAGAAAAAACAAAACCAGCTAAAATGATACCATAAATAACCGTTTGATACAAACGGTTACTCTCATCCATTAGAAACTTAAATTCGTCCTTAAAATCCAACACTGTTTTATTTTGAAACAGATATGTGATTGAAGGAACTGCAAAACAAATTGCAAACAGAACGATCACAAGTACATAAATTCTATTATCTTGCCTTCCAACATTTCTATTAAAAATCTTTTTCATGATATTCTACCCCCAAATGTTCATAAGCAAGCGGAGTTGCAATTCTACCACGTGGCGTTCTTGCCAAAAAACCAATTTGCATTAAATATGGCTCGTACACATCTTCTAGTGTATCGATTTCTTCATTAATCGTTGCTGCCAAAGTTTCCAGTCCAACTGGCTTTCCTGCATAATTGGTAATGAGTGTTTTCAAAATTTTTAAATCAATATGATCCAGCCCCAAATCATCAATTTCTAATTTATTCAAAGCAATTTTTGCAATTTCGAGTGTGATATCTCCATCTCCTAAAATGGTCGCATAATCTCTAACACGCTTCAAAAGTCGATTTGCAATACGTGGCGTTCATCTAGAACGTTTCGCAATTTCTAGAGCTGCTTCTTTTTCAATTTCAATTTGCAAAATGTCACTCGAGCGTAGTACAATGGTTGTCAAATCCTCAATACAGTACAATTCCAACCTGCTCACAATACCAAATCTATCACGTAGTGGTGTCGTCAAAGAACCTGCTCTTGTGGTCGCTCCCACTAACGTAAACTTTGGCAAATCAAGACGAATAGAACGTGCACTTGGACCTTTGCCAATCATAATATCCAAACTAAAATCTTCTAATGCTGGATACAAAATCTCTTCTACATTTCGGTTTAAACGATGAATTTCATCAATAAACAAAACATCATTTTCTGTCAAACTTGTCAAAATTGCAGCCAAATCGCCTGATTTTTCAATTGCTGGTCCTGACGTAATATGAATTTTTGAGTTCATTTCATTAGCGATAATATTAGAAAGTGTCGTTTTTCCTAAACCTGGAGGTCCGTATAATAAAACATGGTCAAGTGTTTCTCCTCTTTTTTTAGCAGCCTCAATATAGACTTTCATATTTTCTTTGACTTTTTTTTGCCCAATATATTCGCTTAAATTTTTGGGACGCAAAGAAAATTCATTAACACTCTCTTCTTCGTCATGCAAATCTGGCAAAAGTAAATTATTTTCCTTCATCTTCTCTCCCTAAATCATACTGATCTGGCACACCTGGTTCCCCTTTTCTTCTTGCTTCCTCTAATGCTTTTTTATAGTCATCAGATTTTTTAAACTCTTCTTGTGCTTTTCCATCTCCTGCTTGCAGTATTCGATAATCTTTATTTTCTTGAGTCAATATTCCTTCCATTTCCATATTCCAATGTCGTTTGAAAGCATCTATTTGAGAAGTTATTCCAAATTTTTCCACTAATTCCAAATAGCAATTAATATCTTTTTGATGTTTTTCTCGCATTAATTTTCCCCAAGTTTTTGCTGAATTTATAACAACTCTCATTTTTTCAGCATAACCTATATCACCTTTTTTTATGCTTTTATAATCCGCAGCCTTACGTTGAAGTTCTTTATTTCCAGTCGTTCCTAAATGTTCAAGAATTGTATCTACTTCATAATCTGGTGTCAAATTCAAATATCTCTCTACCAATTCAGCAGTATGTTGATCTTTTATTTCAATTCTCTCTTTTCCATCACTATCTTTTTTTGTTGGCAATTGATCGCATAACATTTCTAATTTCATAATTGAATTAAAACGCATATTCCCATTTTTAATTTTCTTATATTGATCTTTATTATTGGTACTTAAAACTCTTAAATATGTCCAATACTTTTGAAAATTCTCACCACTTATTTCTGCTTCTATTACTTCTTTTGTATGTTTTCCATATACCGTTGAATATTGTCCAGTTTCTTTATTATATCGATCTGTCATAATAACATCAGCATCTAAACCTTTGGTTAATAATAACTTGAACTGCTCTGTTAATTTAAGATTATTTCCAAATATTTCCTGCAAATTTTCAATACTTTCTTTTACATTTCCACTAATTTGGTCTAATGTCGGATAAGGAGTTACTTCTATTTGTGGCACATTTCCTTCAACTTCTTCTTGTTCTTTTTCGCTTTCCAAAAAATACGTTAATGTCTTTTGAAAAAGATTAGCAATTTCTCTTGGTTTCATATCTTTAAAATCTTGATCTATGGTAGCCAAAGCAAATAATTCTGTATCACCCTCCTGATTTAAACCAAATAACATTTTTTGCTTTCCTTCTTCTTCAATAATATAAATTGCTATTTTAGAATTCTTTATTTTTTCCTCTGTAATATTAAAATATTTTTTACTATCTTGAAGTTCACTCATTCTTTTTCCTCCGTATATCACATTTTTTTATATTTTATACTATAATTTTCAAGTTTACAATATTTTTCACTAAATTTCCATATAATATTCCAAATTTTCCATAAATGGAAATAATTCTTTCACTCTTTTTAAGGTATATACTGCACTTTTTTGATGTGGACATTTTTCTGGCGCCTCTACCAACTCATTTTTATAACAATTTTTATCCATCTTATAAATCAAATAACGACATCCCACATATTCATAATAAAGCTGAAAACCATTATCCAAATCTTCCCAAAACATTTCAAACGTATAATCTTTTTCCATAACCACTTACCTTTCTTCATTTTAGAAAGACCATTTACCGTCCTCCTACTTTATCATTTCTTCAAAATCACCTTCACTAAGCACTGTAACTCCCAATTCTTGTGCCTTTGTCAACTTACTTCCAGCCTCTTCACCTGCTAAAACATAGTTTGTCTTTTTGGATACAGAACCAGTCACTTTTCCGCCATAATCTTCAATAATTTTTTTTGCCTCATCACGTGTATAGTTCTCCAAGCTTCCTGTCAACACAAAAATTTGTCCTGCAAATCGCTCGTCTAAAGCCTCTCCTTGCTGCGAATTTTCCATATTAACACCAGCATTTTTCAATTTTTGTACCAAATCTTGTGTTTGCTCTTGATGAAAAAATTCATATACATTTTTGGCCCTAATTTCTCCCATATCTTCTGTCAAAGTCAAACTTTCCACACTTGCCTTCATGAGATTTTCCATATTTTGATACTTTCGAGCTAGCTGTTTTGCAGCATTTGCTCCAATATTGCGAATGCCAAAACCATTAATCAAACGATAAAATTCATTGTTTTTGCTATTTTCGATACTATCCATCAAATTCTGCGCAAATTTTTTTCCATCTTTTTTTAGGCTTGCAAAATCTTCTAATTTCAAATAATACAAATCCGCAATATTAGAAATCAACTTCCTCTCCAATAAATCCTCGATAATTTCTTCGCCAAGTCCACCAATATTCATACATTCGCGTGACGCAAAATGGATGATATTGCGATGCAATTTAGCTGGGCATTCACTTCCGATGCAGCGCATCACGGCTTCTCCCTCTTCACGAACCGTTGGCGCACCACAAACTGGGCATGTCACTGGCATAAAAAACTCTCTCTCTTCCCCTGTCCTTTTTTCTACCAAAACTTTAACAACTTCTGGTATTACATCTCCAGCTTTTTGAATCAGAACTTTATCTCCAATTTTTAAATCTTTCTCTTTGATAAAATCCTCATTATGAAGCGTTGTTTTAGAAATAGTCGAACCAGCTACTTTTACTGGCTCCAATAACGCCATTGGCGTGACCGCACCAGTTCTACCCACTTGACAAACAATATCGTTTATGGTAGTTTCTTTCATTTCTGGTGGATATTTATATGCAATAGCCCATCTTGGCGTTTTACTATTCACACCCAATTTTTCACGATATGCTAAATCATCTACCTTAATAACCGCACCATCAATCCCAAACGTCAAATTTTCTCGATTTTCTCCAATTTTCTCAATTTCTTTCATTGCCTCTTCTATATTCTCACATAAAACTGCAATTGGATTTGTCTGAAAACCTAATTCTTTCAACTTCTGAAGCGCTCCAAAATGCGAAGAAAACTGCAAAGTATCAGATTTTTGCACATTAAAAATGTAAATATCCAAAGGACGTGAAGCTGTAATCTTACTATCTAGTTGGCGAAGTGAACCTGCTGCTGCATTTCTGCTATTGGCAAAAAGCGCCTCTTCCATTTCTTCACGCTCTTCGTTCATTTTCTCAAACTCTGCTTTGCCAATAAAAACTTCGCCTCTGACTGTAATGTTCACTTTTTCTTTTAAAGTTTGTGGAATATTTTTAATCGTTTTCAAATTCTGCGTAATATCTTCGCCTACTAACCCATTACCACGTGTTGCACCTCTTACAAACTGTCCATCTTTATATTCAAGGCTAACAGACAAACCGTCTATCTTTGTTTCTACAACATACTGCAACTCGTTTACTTCCAACAATTTTTTCACACGCTCGTCAAAAGCATACAATTCTTCAAAATCAAAAATATCTTGCAAACTTTGTAGCGGAACTTCATGCTCCACTTTTTCAAATCCTTCTTTTACCGTTCCTCCTACATGCTGTGTAAGCGAATTTCGGCTCACAAATTCAGGATATTTTTTCTCCAAATCCTTTAGTTCAACCATTAACATATCATACTCAAAATCACTAATTTCAGGGTCATCCTCATCATAATATTTTTTAGCATGATAAGCTGTTAATTTGTTTAGTTCTTCAATTCTCTTTCGTGCCTGTTCCTTCGTCATAAAATAATTCCTTTCCATTTTTCAAATAATCATACCCTGAAAAAATCGTTGCCACAACTGATACTAACATCAACAAGGAAGTAATTACATTAAAAACAAAACCAAAACTTGTATAAGAAAATCCTTGCCATAAAAACTCACCAAAGCCATGTACATCAATAAATGCAAAAACAATGGCTACCATTTGCGTAACTGTTTTTAATTTTCCCCAAAAAGATGCTGCTACTACTTGCCCACCTTTTTCTACTGCTACCAATCGATAACCTGACACCAAAAATTCTCTTGTCAAAATAATAGCTGGTACCCAAGCTGGCAATTTCCCAAACTCTACTAAAATAATAAGTGCTGCTAAAACTAAAATTTTATCAGCAAGTGGGTCCAAAAACTTGCCAAATGTTGTGACCATATTTCTAGAACGTGCTAAATAACCATCTAATTTATCTGTGATAGAAGCAATGATAAACACAACATCCATCCAAATCATTGCCATTGGAACTGCTTCTTCCACTTCAAATACACCAACCAAAACTTGCTTTTCAATTGGTAAATATGCTATTATCAATAGAACTGGTACTAATATCATTCTGAATATTGTTAATTTGTTCGCTAGGTTCATTTTCATTCTTTAATTCCTCCTCTTCCTTCTTCTCTTCATTTCGCAATTCTTCTAATCTTTTGATTAAACTTTCTAGTTCGCTCAAATCTTTGCCAATCATTTCAAAATTATTGGAATTAAGCGATTCTTCCAAATTCCCATTTGACCTAATAATAGCATCAATCACACTTTCTAAATCTTGCATATCTACAATTTCTAAATCGACTGCATAATCTGTAAATAAATTGGAAATTGCTTCTTCTAAATTATCTCCAATCGCTAATTTATTTCCGAGATGCCACAATAATTTTCTTTAAGACTGGAATTTCACTTTCATTCAAACGCACTTGATAAACTGGCTGAACATACAAAAGTGTATTATTAATTGGCACAATAATAATATTTTTTATTAACTTTGTTCCAGCTACATTTAAAGTTGCTAATTCTTTGGCTATGGTTTCATCTTGCTCAATTTGCGAACTTAGTTGCAAAATACTTGCAACATTGCTCTCAGAACTAAATTTATAAAGCGACAATTTTGGCTTTCCTGCTTCATAAGTTCCCACTAAATAAGATGTAATATTCTGTTTTGCTTGCCTGTTAAATGTAACTACTAAACCTAAATTTGCCTCTTTCATATCATTTGTTTTGAGCATTGTATAATAGGGTTGCAATTTTTCTCCAACAGTTGCTGTTTTTGTTACTGATTCAGTTGGTGTAATTTCCCAAATATCGTCTGCTCGATACAAAACATCTTCACTAATATCATGGTAAATACTAAGCATTTCTGCTTGTACTTGATATAGCATTTTCGGATAAATAAATTGTCTACTAATATCTTCTGGAATTTGCTCATCTAAATCTTGAAATAAAGTTGGGTATAAATTTCTGTATGCCATAATGATTGGGTCATTTCTGTCTGTGATATAAAATTCTGTTGTTCCATCATAGCTATCGATTAAAACCTTGACTGAATTCCTAATGTAGTTAATTTCTTCCATATTTCCATTTATTTTTACATTAGCTCTTTGCGAGTATGGATATTCATTAGAAGTTGTATAACCATCTAAAACCCAAACTAAGCGTCCTTCATCCGTAATAACCATATAAGGATTTTCATCATAAGTAATATAAGGAAACAAGATTTTTGCTCTTTCTATAATATTTCGATTTGCTATGATTTTTGAATTTTGATTGATATTACCTGAAAAAGCTAGTTTTAAATTTCTATCCCAAATTCCCAAAACAACTCGATCTAAAACTCCTAAATTCAAGCCAGCTTTTCCATCATAATGATTTTCTCTATAATTAGTTGCTGTAATTGGGTAATCATATTCTGCTCCAAAATTTGAATTAGTAATAATAGTACTGTTTGTTTCCAAACCAAAATAAATTCTAGGCTCTTTTATTTTAGCTGCATTTTGATCTGTAAAATCCGATAAAATATATTTGGCATAACCATTTTCGTCTACACTAGATGCAGAATTAATAACCATGGAATAACCATGTGTATAATGAAATGTTCGATTGTTATAACTCATACTACTATTGCTCAAAATTTCACGTGGGGTTAAGTAGCATAATCGAGAATCAAGTAATCCCAAAAAATTTCTCTGATATGAATAATATACTCCATCTTCTTGATGTTCTGATACTGTTGTACGTGTTATATCACTCGATACAATTGGAATATTTTGAATGACATTAGAGTTTCCCAAAATTTCATTGTAAGTGATTGTGTCATAATCATCAATGGATTGCTGTTCTAAATTAATTCCATAAGCTTCTTTTGTATTAGAAATATGATAACCAATATATTTTTTTTGATTATCCAAAACTTCATTTTTTACAATAAATTGGTCATAATAAACCATACAAATAAACAAGCCAATTAAATACGTTGGCACAATTGCAATAGATAGCATAGCTTGTTTGAAATTCGCCTTTTTGGTATATCTTAATAAACGTACTGCCGCCAAGAACAAAATAACTGCAAAAATTCGATAACCCCATAATTTTATCGTAACATCTGTTTTACCTGCACCCACTAATTCAAACGATTTCTGGCTTTCTACTTTTAGCATGTCTTGTGTCAAAATATTTTGTGAAGTCATAAAAATATAAGTTGATACCAATAGTGCAATTATTGTCAAAATTGCTATAATTTGCTTTATAAACGTATTCTTTTTTAGAACTTCAATATCAACACCATCTAGATAAGTATTCATTACAACCACATAATAAAACGCGGTATAAATAATCAAACATACTAAACTACCAATAGCAAAAGTGATAAGAGATTGGATAAATGGCAATGTAAAAATGTAATAGCCAATATCCGTATTAAAAATAGGATCTGATTTTCCAAACCAAGCAATATTCACAAACATCGTGTATTTTCGATACAACAACATCATTCCAATCAAGGCTGCAATCAGTCCACCAATCATGGCAAATGTTTTGTTTGGTAATTTTGGTAACTCTTTATTCTCTTCTGCAAAAAACTTTTTCAGCCCATGTTTGATAAACTTATTAGAAATATAAATGACCAAATAAGTTACTACAAAAATTCCACCAGCTAAACATAATCTGTTATTAACATTTTTAAAAAAGATATCTGTGTATTGCTCTCCTATTTCTTTAATACTTAGAAATTCTGCTCGAAAAGCAATGAGCAATGCCAACGCAACAACAAACAGAGTTAAACTCACAACAATATAACGAACTGCAATATTACGTTTCTTTTCCACTTTTTCTTTTGTTTTATTATCTCCCATTTGATTCGCCATTTTTTCACCTCTTCTAAAACAAAATCTTTATAGCATTGCATCCAAAAATTCGGTACTATCAAATACTTGCATATCCTCTATTTGCTCACCAACACCAATAAATTTGATCGGAATTTGATTCTCTGCCACAATTCCTATCACAACTCCACCTTTGGAAGTTCCATCTAGTTTTGTCAACACAATTCCTGTAATATCTGTTGTTTCTTTAAAAGCTTTAACTTGAGCAATCGCATTTTGCCCTGTTTCTGCATCTAATACAATCAAAATTTCTTTTTTTACTTCTGGCATTTCTTTGTCTATTACTTTTTTAATTTTAGCTAATTCATCCATTAAATATTTTTTATTGTGCAACCTTCCTGCTGTATCACAAATTAAGACATCAGCACTAATTTCCTTAGTTTTAGCCATTGCTTCATACACAACAGAAGCTGGATCTGAGCCTTCCTCTTTTTTAACAAGTATACTTCCTGAACGGTTTGCCCATTCTTCTAATTGTTCTACCGCAGCAGCGCGAAATGTATCACTAGCAGCTACTACCACTTTTTTTCCTTCTCTAACTAATTTGCTGGCAATTTTTCCAATAGAAGTGGTTTTTCCGAACACCATTAACACCAACCACCAAAATAATAGAAGGCGTTGTATCTAAAAAAAGTTCTGGACTTCCAACTTCTAAAATTTCTTTCATAATTTCTTTTAAAGCATTTTTCACATCTTCTTCATTCTCAATTTTTTGCCTTTTTATTTTGGTACGCAATTCGTCAATGATTTTTTCTGATGTTTCAAATCCTATATCAGACATAATGAGCACTTCTTCTAGTTCTTCTAATAATTCTTCGTCAACTTTTCTAAAATTGCTAAATACATTATTGATTTTATCATTAAAAGACTCTTTTGTCTTATTTAAGCCTGATTTTAATTTATCAAAAAACCCCATACATCCTCCTTTTTTCTTGAGTATGTTATATCATTATATCTAAAAAAATGCAATAGATTTTAAGGTTTTTTCAAAATTTCAAATAAAACACAAAAAGACAAGAAATCTTTCATTTCTTGCCTTCATTTTCCAATAAACATTTGCACATAAATTTTCCCATATATTGGACTATTCACAACACCAATTCCAGTATAATTGTAAGAACCATTTAAAATATTAGCTTTATGTCCTGCCGAGTTCATCCAAGCATTTACCGCTGCATTGTTACTCGAATTTCCTGCAATATTCTCTGCTGCTGTTTTGTATGATACTTTAAAACTATTTAACATATTAAATGGTGAACCATAAGTTGGTGAATTATGTGAAAAGTACTGACTATCCACCATATCTTGTGCCTTGATTTTCGCCACTCTTTGTAATTCTAAATCCACTTTTAAACTTGCCAAACCTTGATTTTTTCTTTGCTCATTAACTAAGTTAAAAACTTCTTGCTCATCAGATGATAGTTTAGTTTCAGTTACATTATTAGAATTAGAACCAGAATTATTGCTATTTGGATAAATTGGTTTAATATATTTTTGGCTAACAGCTCCCACATAATCTCCTTCTACTTGCACAATGTACCAATTCCCAACAGCCGCAAATATTCGAATATATTCATTTTTTCTAAGTGTAGCAATTATATCATATTCTGTAGAAGGACCACTTCTAACATGCAATGCTTCTGCTGTTACCATTCCTGTCGTAAAATCCAAATCATAATAATGTTGCATAGCAAATGTTTTTGAAACTGCAAAAACACATATTCCAACTACTAAAAAAACAATCATTATGACTTTTTTGTATTTTCCTAAAAAATTAATTACTCGCATAAAAATACCCCTTAAAACATTACTTACTAAAATTAGTATGCTTTCCTTTTAAGGAGTATTCTAAAAAAATTTATCTTTCAAAATTTTCAATTTCGTTTTTTGTTTTCTCAATAAATTCGTCTAAATTCATAGCACCAATATCTCCTTGTTTTCTGCTACGCACTCCAACACTTCCACTTTGCGCTTCTTTCTCTCCCAAAATCAGCATATATGGAATTTTTTGAAGTTGGGCTTCACGAATTTTATAGCCAATTTTTTCTTGTCTATCGTCTAGTTCTGCACGAATTCCTGCTTCTTGCAATTTTTCAAAAACATCTTTTGCGTATTCTGCTTGAGCATCTGAAATTGGCATTACTTTGACTTGAACTGGTGCCAACCAAATTGGAAAAGCACCTGCAAAATGTTCTGTGATAATTCCAATAAATCTTTCAAAAGAACCAAACAATGCTCTATGAATTAAAATTGGAGTTTTCTTTTCACCATTGCTATCAATGTAAGACAAATGAAAACGAAGTGGTAACTGAAAATCAACTTGCACAGTTCCCATTTGCCATTCTCTTCCTAAACAATCTTTCATTTTGATATCAATTTTAGGACCATAAAAAGCTCCATCACCTTCATTAATTCGATATTGTCCTTCTCCACATAACTCACCCAAAACCTGTTTCAGATTTTCTTCTGCTTTATCCCAAAGTTCAATCTCTCCCATATAATCATCTGGTCTTGTAGAAAGTGTAAGCTCAAATTCTAATCCAAAAATACCATACAAGTATTTTGCAATCTCAATAATATCTTTAATTTCTGAACCAATTTGGTCTTCTGTAATAAAATTATGACTATCATCTTGGCGAAACATTCTAACACGAAACAATCCATTCAGTTGTCCTGATTTTTCATTTCTATGAATGACATCAATATCATTAAAACGCATTGGCAAATCTTTATAACTTCTAAGTTTAGAAGCAAATATTTTGATTGCATTAGGACAATTCATTGGCTTTAACGCCTGTTCTTTTCCATCTGTATCTGTCAAAACAAACATATCCTCTTTATAATGATCCCAATGTCCTGATATTTTCCATAGTTCACTACTATTTAATTGCGGACCTGAAAATTCTTGGTAACCTCTTTTTTCATGTTCTTTTCTCCAAAAAGCAATCAACAAATTCATCATTTTAAAGCCTTTTGGCATCCAATAAGCCATTCCTGGAGCTGTTTCATCAAAGAAAAACAAATCCAATTCTTTTCCCAATTTTCTATGGTCTCTTTGTTTTGCCTCCTCCAACTTTTGCAAATATTCCTCTAACTCGCTTGCTTTCGGAAACGAAATCCCATAAATTCTCTGTAACATTTTATTATGTTCATCACCTCTCCAATAAGCACCTGAAGAAGATAATAACTTAACTGCTTTCACACATCCCGTTGATGGCAAGTGTGGTCCTCTGCAAAGGTCTGTAAAATCTCCTTGTTTGTAAAAAGAAATTACTTCTCCGTTCTTTCAAATCTTCAATCAACTCTACTTTATAATTTTCATTTTTTTCTTTCATAAGCTTAATCGCTTCTTCTCTTGGCAATTCAAATCTTTCCAATTCCAAATTTTCCTTACTGATTTTCTTCATTTCTTCCTCAATTGCTCTTAAATCTTCTTCTGAAAATGGCTTTTCCACATCAAAATCATAATAAAATCCATTTTCAATCGCTGGACCAATCGCCAATTTTGCTTCTGGAAATAATCTTTTAACTGCTTGTGCCATAATATGTGAAGTCGTATGCCAATACATACTTTCCTCTACTTCCGCCGTTTTTCCTCCACCTAATTTAATTTTAAACATATCCATTCCTCCTTCTTTAAATTTAAAAAAATAAACTTCGAATTGCATTGTTGGACTGCATATCAAAAATACTCAAACGCACAAACGTACATCTCCGTCTTTCTCACTTGTCCGCCTAGCACTCCTCGTTTCTTTTCCAAATTTTGTTTTTATTTTATAACAAAAACACTCCATAAGCCTAACAGGCTTATAGGAGTGCATACACGGTTCCATCCTAATTTTTAACTCACTTCAAAGCCTTTAACGTAGCCCACACGCTATTTTTTCAAATAGAAACTCCAAGGTAGTTTTTCGAAATACGTTTTCTAAGATTAGCTCTCAGCCCATGACTAATCCTCTCTATTAGTAACCTTTATCCTACTTTTCCTCTTCAATGTTTACAAAAATATTATACTTTAATTCCATTTAATTGTCAAGATACATTTTAATAATATCTCTTAAAGCACCAATTCAAATCCACATTTCCTCCATTACCACTAATTCCTGGAATTTTTCCTGTGCTTGTATATTGCCACATATCGTATTTTCCTGTATAATCTGTGCTAGCTACATAATGCGCAAGCCAAATATTATATCTCTCCAAACGTGACATATCTAAATAAGAATAAAAGAAATTTCGATATGAATACACACCTGCTTGGTAACCACTTGCATTCATTTTATCACAAAATGTAATCGCTGCATTAGTTAAATTCTCCTTATTGGTACGTCCTGCATTGACTGCATCTGTTACAATATGGTCTTCAATGTCAAAAAAGATTGGCATTTCAAAATGTTTTCCTGCGATCACTCTTAAACAAGCTTCAGCTTCATGAGCTGCTTCATTCGAATTAAACGCATATGAGTAAATATAGCCACCTACTGCAATTCCACGTGCCTTGCAAGCCGCATAATTTTCCTCAAATTTAGAATCAACAATCGTTCTTCCGCTTGATTCTCTGTATTCTGCAATTTTTAAAATCGCAAAATTGACACCACTATTTTTTACAGCATCCCAATTAATTGTATCATTATGATGTGAAACATCAATTCCCCAAGTTGTTGTGTTACTAATAATGAAATTAACTTCTCTTGTTTGTAATGGCTTGTTATATTTTGAATAATGAATGACTTTTAGATTATAGTAGCCTTCTCCTAAATTAGAAGTATCAATTGTACAATAAAAGCCCGGATATGGATTTGTACTACTTCCTCCAAATTTTCCATTAAATTCCTGTAGCACATCTCCTCTTTCACATCTTTGTGCAGTACCCCTAAAAACATCATTAATGTAAACACAAACATAATCATCTGTTGCATAAGACAATACCCAACCACTTACATCTAATGAACCTGAACGATATCTTTTATTATTAATTGGACTTTCCAAATACATAGTACCATCATAACTTGGTGTTATTACATTTAATGTGATTGATGTTTCGCATAAAATCTGTCCATAACGAGAAACTTCCTGAACAATAACTGTATGTCTTCCATCTGATAAATTATCAATATTAACATCTATTGAAAATCCTGCATTTGGTGTATTTGTTGTTCCTCCATATGCTGGTGATACTGCATAATCAACATCTCCTCTGCTGTTGCGTACAACTTGGTATTGGCAATCCTTTCCATCAATTTTTACCAACATTTTTGCCATTTTATCTGTTGAGACTGCCCAACCAGAAATATTCATTTTTGTATTTTGTGGTACATGATATGTAGCATTTATGCCTGTATCAACATACATTCTTCCTACATATTGCTTTGGTTTTACTTGTATAATTCTAGTGTCTTTCGAAATAATCGTCTCATTTCTTCCTATTTGGTATACAACTATTTCATACTTTCCTTCTGAATATGTGCCAATATCTAAATCTATCTCAAATCCAGCTTTTGGTGTATTTGCTGTTCCTCCATATTCACCTGATACTGCTTGATTTACATCCCCTCTATCTGTTCTTGTATGAATATTGCTAATATATTTTCCATTCACATACAATCTTAATGCTGCTTGTGCATCATTCGATACTGCCCAGCCTTGTATTTTTAACCTTTCTACATCTGGTAATACACATACTTGATTATTGCTTGGCGTATCTATATACATTCTTCCTTCATATTGCTTTGGTTTTACTTGTATAATTCTAGTGTCTTTTGAAATAATCGTCTCATTTCTTCCTATTTGGTATACAACTATTTCATATTTTCCTTCTGGATATGTGCCAATATCTAAATCTATCTCAAATCCAGCTTTTGGTGTATTTGCTGTTCCTCCATATTCACCTGATACTGCTTGATTTACATCCCCTCTATCTGTTCTTGTATGAATATTGCTAATATATTTTCCATTCACATACAATCTTAATGCTGCTTGTGCATCATTCGATACTGCCCAGCCTTGTATTTTTAACCTTTCTACATCTGGTAATACACATACTTGATTATTGCTTGGCGTATCTATATACATTCTTCCTTCATAAGATGGTGCTTCCACTATTGGTTCAACTGCCTTTTCTTCTACCTTAGGCTCTATACTTTGCTCTATTTCCTCTGATTGTAATTCCTGCTTTTCTATTTCTTCTAATTCTTCTTGAATTTCTTCCATTTTTTCTTCTAAAATAATTTCTTCTTTTGGCTCTACTATCTCTATGTTTTCAATATTTGTCGTTTCCTCTTCTTTCTCCTTTACTTCCTCCTCGATATTTTCTTCTGTGTCTACAAGCTCTTCCATCTCTATTATATTTTGCTCAGTTGCATATATTGTTGGATAACATATACTAAACACGAAAATGGTTAACATCATTGATACAACAAGTTTTTTCATAAATTTTCCTCCTTTAATTTTCATACTCATACCATAAGCCTTCACTTTTTAGTCGGCTAATTAGATTAATATGTTCTTCATAAGTTTTCGTAAAATATACCTTTTTAGTTTTATCTGCTACAAAATATAAATTATCTGTTTTCGTTTCATTCAAAGTAGCCAAAATAGCATCTTTACTAGGATTACAAATAGGACCTACTGGTAACTTACCTTCCATATTGGGACCTCTTGTATTATATAGATTTTCCGTCTTTATTTCTTTAGCAGTTAAATCTCTATCTCCCATATCTACTTTAAAGGCATAATAAGTTGTAACATCACTTCCTAAACTCATCTTTTTCTCTATTCGATGTTTTAAAACACCAACAATTTCTTTTCTATCTTCCTCTCTTACGCCTTCTAATTCGGCAATCGAAGCTAATGTCATAATTTCATGCACATCCTCTTGTATTTCATCTTTATATTTACTTAAAAACTTGTCCATATAATTCAGCATGAAATTGAAAATCGTTTTAACTGAAACTTCTTTATTCTCAAAAATATAAGTATCTGGCAATAAATATCCTTCTAATGGATAATAAATTGCCTCATTTTTTATGTCTTCTGTCAAAAACCAATATTTTTGAATTAATGAATTAATATAATCTTCATCTTCTAATAAGTGAAAAACATCTTCTTCTGTATTAACTGTATTTTCAGCAATAATTTTAGCTAGATATCTCATATTTTTGCCTTCTACAAAAGTAATTTTCACAGTTTCATTTACTACTTCTCCATTTTTTATATGAGCAATAATGCTCTCTAAATTTTCTGAGTTATTTAAATCATACTTACCAGCTTTTAAATTTTGAATATGATTTAATTTAGTATATATTTTCATAACATTAGCACTTTTAATTATATTTTTCTCTTCTAACAACTCAGCAATTGCCATTGTGCCAGTTCCTTCTGCAATTTCCACTCGAATACTTTCTCCATTTTTCTGATTAACAGCACCCATTCCATATTTATACCATCCCATTACACTAACTGCTGCTACCATAATTAAAATAAATATTATACTTAAAACAATCACAATTATTTT
>CATLEX010000023.1 GCA_949927455.1 uncultured Clostridia bacterium | reverse complement strand
TAATTTTCGTGCCTTTTTCTCGTCTAACCCCGCAAATTCCATTTTTCTAGCAATCTTAAATTTCTCATCTGAACTATACACAAAGATATTGACTACATTTTTTCGATTTTTCAAAATCACATTTGAACATCTTCCAACAAGAATTGCGTTTCCTTCTTCTGCAATTTCTTCAATTACTTTAGCTTGTTCAATAAAATATTGGTCACTTACTGGTAATTCTGTAAGCGAATTCACACTATCAGACATCGACATAGATGCCATTGCCAACGTATACCAAAAGCTATTTTTATGTTTTTCATCGTTTTCACTTAATAATTCAAGTGAAATATTTCGCTCTTGTGAAACTCTTTCAATCAATTCTGCGTCATATAATTTCATACCTAATTCTTGGGCTAACCTTTCACCAATGTATTTTCCACCACTTCCAAATTCTCTACCAATTGTTATAACCATTTTAATTTACCTCCACTTCTTTACTCATATTTTTTAACTTTTTCATTTCTCTAACAGCAAAAGTCACAGCCAAAATAAAAGCTAAACAATCTGCTGTTGGTCCAGCATATAAAACACCTTGAACACCAAAAAAGCGTGGCAAAATCAAAAGTGCTGGAACCAAAAATACAATCTGACGAGAGAGTGATAAAACAGCTGCTTTTATTGGATTTCCAATGGCCTGAAAAAAGATGCCAGACGTAATTTGAAATGAATTAAATATCAAAAACATCAAAAATACTCGAAATGACATTTTTGCAAATTCATTATACAATTCATCTTCTTGCCCAAATAAATTAATAATAATTTGCGGAAACACTTGAAAAGTCAATGTTCCAATACAGGTAATCACAAAACCAACTTTTATGACAAATCCATAAGTATTTAAAACACGCTCATATTTCTGCGCTCCATAATTAAAACCAATAATTGGTTGCGCACCAGCTGCTAGTCCAATTACAATTGCATTCACAATTTGACTAACTTTCATTACAATTCCTAAAGCCGATAATGGAATATCACTTCCATATTTTGATTCTGCTCCATATTTGGTTAACATCTGATTAATTACAATAATAACAACAGTTACTGCAACTTGTGTAATAAAACTTGAAATTCCCAAACTACAAATTTTCTTAATGGTTTTAAATTCCAGTTTCATACTCTCTTTTGTTAAAGTAATCGATTTAAATTTTCTTATATATAATATAGAAACAACACCTGATACTACTTGCCCAACAACTGTTGCAATCGCTGCTCCCTTTACTCCCATGTGAAGTACAAATATGGCAATTGGATCTAAAATAATATTCAAAATAGCTCCAACTAACATTGTGGCCATCGCATATTGTGGTGAACCATCTGCTCTAATAATAGAATTTAATGCATTTGTTACAATAAAAAATGGCATTCCAATCACAATGTAAGTCATATATTGTTTGGCATATTCATATGAGCTTTCTGTTACGCCAAACAATTTTAGCAAACCATCTTGAAATACAAAACCAATAATTAAAAACAAAATTCCTAAAATCACAGAAATGGCAATTGCATTTCCAATTCCTTTTGTAGCACTTTCTTTGTCATTTTTTCCCAAACTTAAACTCAAGTAGCTTGATGCTCCATCGCCTATCATTAGCGAAAAAGCAAGTGTTATTACAGTAAACGGAAATACAATATTAGTTGCCGCATTTCCTAAATAACCAACGCCTTGCCCAATAAATATTTGGTCTACAATGTTATAGAGCGAACTTACCACCAATGAAATAATACATGGAATGGCAAATCGTTTAATTAATTTGCTAATTTTTTCTGTCCCTAATGGGTTCTCATTTGTTTCAACTTTTTGTTCTAAATTTTCTATTTTTGTTTCTTCCATTTTTTCCTCCTTTTTTAATATAATTCATATTTTTTAAAATATGAACTAAGTTATCTGTAATCGGCAAGTCTCAACACCTATCTTAAAACTGGCTATTGTACAATTTCTCATAAAAACCACCAAGTTTCAATAATTCTTCATGCGTTCCTTGTTCAATAATATCGCCTTCATTAATCACCAAAATCAAATCTGCATCTCTAACAGTTGACAATCGATGTGCAATCACAAAACTAGTTCTTCCTTTCATCAAATTGTCCATTGCCTTTTGAATTTGCATTTCTGTTTTTGTATCAACAGATGAAGTTGCTTCATCCAAAATCAATATTTTGGGATCCACCAAAAATGCTCTTGCAATTGTCAAAAGCTGCTTTTGCCCTTGTGAAATATTAGTCGAATCTTCATTCAAAATAGTTTGATAGCCTTCTGGAAAAGTTCGCACAAAATGGTCTACCTGAGCAACTTTTGCCGCTTTCATTACTTCTTCATCAGTAGCCTCCAATTTTCCATAACGAATATTCTCCATAATCGTTCCATTAAAACACCATGTGTCTTGAAGTACCATTGCAAAAATGCTTCTCAAATCATCTCTCTTGAAATCTTTTATATCAATTCCATCAATTTTAATTTCTCCAGAACAAATATCATAATAACGCATTAGAAGTTTCACAAGTGTTGTCTTTCCAGCTCCTGTCGGACCTACAATCGCAATTTTTTTGCCTTGCTCCACTTTAGCCGAAAAATCTTTTATAATTATTTTATCTTCCTCATAACCAAACTTTACATGCTCAAAATCCACATTTCCCTTAATTTCTTTCGTAGATTTTGGGTTATTTGTATCTGGCACTTCTTCTTCCTCATCCAAAAACTCAAAAACTCTCTCACAAGCTGCTATCATGGATTGTATCATATTAGTAACATTAGCAAGTTGTGTAATTGGTTGTGTAAACTGTCTCATATATTGAATAAAACTTTGAATATTTCCAACTGTTATAGTCCCACGTCCAGCATAAACACCACCCATAATACAAATAATGACATAACCTATATTGGCGATAAAATTCATAATAGGATGCATTAAACCTGACAAGAATTGAGCTTTCCATGCACAATGATACAACGTATTATTACATTCATTAAATTGTTCAATGGACTTTTGTTCCCCATTAAATACTTTTACTAAATCATGATTAGCATACATTTCTTCAATATGTCCATTGACATGTCCTAAATATTCTTGTTGTTTGGTAAAATATTTTTGCGATTTTTTAATAACTTGAAATGTAAAAAAAGTCGAAACAGGAAGCACTAAAATCGCAATCAATGACATTTGCCAAGAAATCGAGAACATCATAACCAAAATTCCAATTAGCATTGTAATAGAAGTAATCACTTGTGTAATACTTTGGTTCAAATTCTGCGCAATGGTATCAACGTCATTTGTGATGTATGAGAGTACTTCACCATGTGTTTTTTTGTCAAAATATTGAACTGGCAATTGATTGATTTTCTCACTAATTCCCTTGCGCAAAGTGTATGTAAATTTTTGACCAACACCAACCATCAAATAACTTTGTAAATACTGAAAAACAGCACTTGTTAAATACAACACAACCAATATTAAAACAATACCTTTTATGGCAACAAAATCTATCCCACCAGTTCCTGCAATCATTTGCATCACACCAGCATAAATTTCTGTTGTTATATTTCCTAATATCTTAGGTCCAACAATATTAAAAACAGTTGAAAGTATCGCACATAAAATTACAATCAATAGAATAACTTTGTATTTTGCCAAATAGTAAAATAATTTTTTCAAAGTAGCTTTAAAATTCTTTGCCTTTTCAACAGAAGCAGGTCCTCTTGCCTGCCCCATTGGTCCACGTCTGATTGTTTTATTCTGTTCCATTCTTTAATTCCTCCTCACTTAATTGTGTTGATGCAATTTCATAGTAAGTTGGACAATTTTTCAAAAGTTCCTGATGGGTACCTTTTCCGACAATTTTTCCTTCTTCTAATACAATAATCTGCTCTGCATTCATAATCGTACTTACTCTTTGTGCTACAATTAGCAAAGTCGCATTTGCAATATGTTCTTTTAAAGCAGCCCTCAATTTACGATCTGTTTTAAAATCTAAAGCAGAAAAACTATCATCAAAAATATAAATTGGTGCATTTTTCACTAAAGCTCTAGCAATTGACAATCTTTGCTTTTGTCCACCAGACACATTTTTGGCCCCTTGCGAAATAGGTGCCTGATATTTTTCTTCTTTTGACTCAATAAACTCTGTTGCCTGTGCTACCTCTGCACACTTGTGTAAAAATTCTTCCTTTGCCTTTTCATTTCCATATTTTAAATTTGTCTCAATTGTTCCTGAAAGCAGACTTCCTTTTTGTGGAACATAACCAATTTGGTTATGTAAATTTTCCAAAGTTACCTCTTTTACATTCACACCATTTACCAAAACTTCGCCATTTGTTACTTCAAATAAACGAGGAATTAAATTAATCAAAGTTGACTTTCCGTGAACCAGTTGTTCCAATAAATGCTGTGGTTTGCCCCGGTTTTGCTACAAAATTAATCTTTTCCAAAATCTTCTCATCTACACCTGGATAGGAAAAATCTACATTTTTAAATTCCACATATCCCATTTTATCTTCTTCAAAATTCTTTGGATTTTCTGGATTATGAATACTAATCTCGGTTTCCAAAACTTCCATAATACGATTGGCAGAAACAGAGGCTCTTGGAAGCATAACAAACATCATTGATACAAACAAAAAGCTCATTACAACATGCATTCCATATTGCATCACAGCCATCAAATCTCCCACTTGTATACTCGCTTCTGCAATCGCTTTGGCTCCAAACCACAAAATCAATACATTTAAACCATTCATAGTAAGCATCATACAAGGCATCATAAGTCCCATTGAACGATTGATAAATCGGTTCGTTTTCATTACATCTGTATTGATTTCATCAAAACGATTTTCCTCATATTTTTGAGTTCCAAACGCTCTTACTACCATCAAACCTGACAAATTTTCTTTTGCCACTAAATTAATTTTATCAGTCAATTTTTGTACCACTTTTATTTTAGGCAAAACCACCACAAACAAAAAGATTATCAAACCAATAATGACCATACAAGCAAGAGCAATTGTCCATGTTAACTCATTTGTTTTTTGAGACATCATAACCAATGATCCAATTCCCATAATTGGTGCATAAAACAACATCCTAATTGCCATTATTATGACATTTTGCACCTGTGTAATATCATTTGTGGTTCTCGTAATCAAAGAAGCAGAAGAAAATTTATTAAATTCCGTTGTACCAAAACTTTGCACTTTTTCAAATACATCTTTTCGCAAATCTCGACCAATTCCATCACCAACTTTTGCCCCTAAATATCCTACTGAAATTGCCGCAATAATACCAATCACACAAACACCAAGCATTTTAAAACCTGTTTTTACAATAAATTTAATTTGAATATTCGAAATATCTATTCCGAACTTCACGATAGAAATTTTCTGTCACTGTCAAGCCAATAGATGTTAACATACTTTCTGGTGTTTGCAAAGCTTCCTCTCTTGCTTTTTCAATCGTCTCTTCTGGTAATATTTTTAGCATTGGAAGCATCTCATAAATTTTACTAAAATCTAATTCTTCCGTATTTTGTATTGATTTCATTTCAGTTCCTGCCATATTTGCCATTTGAGAAAATACATTTAGCATGGTTCGGCTAGCTACTGCAAAAATATGACTTAATTTTTCTACTTCCTCTTTCTCCAAATTTTCTGATAACTCATAAACATTTTGCCCATTTTCCAAGTGATATAGAGTCTCAACATAAGCCTTATCTTGCTCTGTCATAAATATTTTCATCAGTTCATATCCCTTTTCTGTTATAGCTTTTGGTGCCACTTGCTCAATTCCATTAGACTGAATTCCAATATTAACAATATCTGACATATAATCTGGCAATTTTAAATCACACATTGCCTGTGTAAATAATAAAATAATTGCCATTAAAATCAATATGATAAATGGTTTGTAATACCTACTAATTTTTAGCATCAACCTACCTCCTTCTTATTATAAATTTTAAAACTGGATAAATTAAGGCAACAAAGCGTGAGATTTTGCTCGCCCATCATAATAGAAATATTATACAAAAATAGGAACATTTCCTATTAGATAAAAAAAGAAGTAAAACATCATTTTACTATCTTCTTTCAGAATTTTAGTGGTGACCCCTACGGGAATCGAACCCATGATTCCACCTTGAGAGGGTGGCGTCTTAACCGCTTGACCAAGGGGCCATAAAATATGAATGGCATGTTATATTGAACAAATTGTTCTAATAATAAACATTGACTAATTATTTATATCACAAAATAAATAATTAGTCAATACTAAAATTTTTTATTTTATTCATCTTCTCCATCTCTTGTTCTTTGAACACCACCACGTTGACTTACAGTCTTTCCTTTTTGAATAGGTTTTATTGTTTTTTCCACTTTTACTCGATTATTAAATTCATCACTAAAAGTATGCGTAATATCCCCTACTCCACTTTCCAATTTCTCTTTTCTATTCTCTATTTCTAAAGTAAGTGCCTCACCTATTTTTGCAATTTCTTCTTTTTCATTTGGATTTTCTTTTTGACACTCAACAATCATTTGTTCAACTGTAGGGTCTTCTTGTGAATTAACCATCCCCAAAATAGCTTCCAAAGATTCTCCTAAAATTTTGCTTACAATAGTTTGTTTAAACCACTTATTATTGCTAACTTCTTTTTGAGCATTTGCTCCCATTTAGTTTCACTACCTTTCCTTTTGGAATTGTATAGTTAAACTATACAATAATAGTATAACATAATATTTTCCAAAAATCAAGTATTTCTACGAATTTTTTTCCAATTCGCCTAAAATAACATTATTTTTCAAATCAAAAAACCTACTACTTTTGCAAGTAATAGGTTTTCTCATTTTTATACAGTTTTTCTCAAAGACAATTTTTCAGAAATTTCACGATAACGGTTAACATCTTTTTTCGCCAAATATTTCAATAAACTTCTTCTTTTACCAACCATTTTCAATAACCCTCTTCTTGAGTGATTATCTTTTTTATGCATTTTCAAGTGTTCTGTAAGTTCTGTAATTCTTTCTGTTAAAATCGCAATTTGAACCTCTGGTGAACCAGTATCGTTCTCTTCCCTTTTATACGTATTAATAATTTCTTGTTTTCTTTCCTTTGTCATATCAAATTCCTCCTATTTTTTATATTTGCCACAAACTGAGCTTAAGGTAGGTTTTTTCCTTAGCTAAGTAAATGGTATCTTGTAGTTATTGTACTATAAAATTTTATAAAAATCAAGTGTTTTACAAAATTTTCTTGCTTTTCTTTTTCAAAAACGTTATAATATTTCCATGAAAACAATTAAAGTAACCGAAAAATATAATCAAAAAAAGCTGAGCTTTTTCCTAACAAATACATTTCCAAATCTCAGTCAAAATACTTTATACAAAGCACTTCGCAAAAAAGACATTCGTATTAATGGAAAAAGAATACATGAAAATATTGTGATTCATACAAATGACGAAATCACTATTTTCATTTCAGATGACTTGCTTTTGGGCAACACTTTTTTACCAATCATTTATGAAGACCAAAATATTCTTGTTATCAACAAACCAACTGGTATTTGTGTTACGAAAAACGCCCAAGAAACAAATACTTTAACATCACTTGTAAAAAAACAATTTGGAAAAACTCTAGAGCCTTGTCATCGCTTAGACCGCAATACAACTGGGCTAATTTTGTATGCTAAAAATGCAGAAGCTTTACGTATCCTATTGGAGAAATTTAAAAATCACGAAATCGAAAAACATTACAGAGCAACTGTTTTAGGAAATTTTACAAAAAAACACGATCTCCTAACTGCTTATTTATTCAAAGACAGCAAAAAAAGTCATGTTTATATTTCTGATTTACCTCAAAAAAACGCCACAAAAATTGTCACAGAATATACCGTTATTTCAGAAAATTTACAAAATCACACCAGTGAACTTGATGTGATTTTACATACTGGCAAAACACACCAAATTCGTGCTCATTTAGCACATATTGGTCACCCTATTATTGGGGATGGCAAATATGGCAACAACGAAATCAACAAAAAGTTCAAACAAACCACGCAAATGCTTTGTAGCACTCAATTCAAATTTTGTTTTACCACAAACAGCGGCATTTTAAATTACTTAAATCAGAAAAAAATTATATTATCGTAAACAAATCATATTTTTAAGTTGAGTTCGACCTACTTAAGTTATTTTTGCATGTAAGTACAGTGTATATCAAAAGTAAAACATTTTA
Organism: uncultured Clostridia bacterium; assembly: GCA_949927455.1. Taxonomy (GTDB): domain Bacteria; phylum Bacillota; class Clostridia; order TANB77; family CAG-508; genus Scatovivens. Next base: position 14,506 of record CATLEX010000023.1, on the reverse strand, counting down.
TAAAATTTAAGCGCCTTAGAGAACGAAAGAAAAAATATGATTTGTTTACGATTTATCTTTTTCATCTAAATTATGAACTGCTGGACCTTCAATCAATGTGCCATCTTTTTCATAGCGACTTCCATGACACGGACAATCCCATGTTTGTGTCACATCATTCCACGAAACTTCGCAACCTAAATGAGCACAATACTTCTTTCCTTTCTCGCCCTTTATATGTGGCAAAATGACAGATTCTCCAACCTCTTTTAGCATATTCTTCATTTCTTCTCGATTTTTAATTGGCTCTAATCTTGTCGCCTTAAAAACTTCTTCATAAGGATTCTCTTTTCCTAAAATTTTATCTGTTATCAAATTCGCTGCTACATTCGAAGTCGTCATGCCCCACTTTTTAAAACCAGTTGCCACATACATATTTTCTCGAACCTCAGAATATTCTCCAATATAGGGAATTTTGTCCAGCCCAATACAGTCTTCTGCATTCCATCGATATTCAATTGGCTTTTCTGGAAAATATTGCTTCGCAAATTGTTCCAAAACACCAAATCCGTTATTTTGCTGACTTTCTCCCGTTTTATGCCCATTTCCAACTACCAAAATATAGTTTCCATTTTCAGTTTGATAATTACGAAAAGAAATCGTTGGCACCTCGCAAGAAACATACATACCATTTAGTTTGCAATCCGCATTAAGCGCAATTCCATACTCCAATTCTTGATACATTTTAAGAAAATGAAAACCTGGCACATTAAAAATTGGGTAACGCGTCGCCACCACCAAATATTTGGCTTTCACTTTTCTATTTTCTTCTCCCACTTTGGTAGTTACCATAAAACTATCCTCTGCTTTTTCGTAATCTACCACTTTTGTATTTTCAAAAATCTCGCCACCTTTTTCCAAAACACATTCTGCAAGCCCTTGCACATATTTTACTGGTTGAAATTCTGCTTGGTTTGGAAACTCAATTGCCCCTTCAATTTTACCCAAAACTTCTATGGTTTCTACAAATTTTGCGTCAATTCCAATACTTTTACATGCCTGCACTTCATCTTGTATACGATGCAATTCCTTCAAATCTTTTGACCAAACAAAACTACTTTTTCGCTCAAAATCACAATCGATATTTTCTTCCTGAATGATCTTTTCAATATTATCAATTGCCTTTTCAGCTGCTTTCCAATATTTCTTGGCAAATTCTTTCCCTTGCGAACTAATTAAATATTGGTAAAATAAATGATGCTGACTGGTAATTTTCCCAGTAGTTCCACCAGACGTTTTTGAACAAATTTTATCTTTTTCCAACACAGCCACTTTTAAGCCCTGTTTGCTCAAATAATAGGCACACGATATACCTGTTATTCCGCCACCAATAATTGCTACATCCACCTCTATATTGCGGTCCAAACTTCTAAACTCTCTTTTATTCTCATTTTGAGCAAACCAGATTGAATTATTATTTTCCAAACATTTCATCTCCTTTTACAATAGTATTTGCAAAAATTGGAAATATATGTACATTTTTTGGTAACTACTTGTCTAACTTTTTGAGGTCAAGGCAAATTGACATTTTATGTAAAATATGTTATAATTAAATTAGAATACTATAAGTAATTTTTAAAAATAGAAAATTAGCCCTGTAGGGCAGAAAGGAAAGTTATGAAAAAACAAGAAGAAACTCTACTATTCGATATGCTCCTTAAAAATATGCATAACAATGAAAAAGAAGCTACTAAATTGTTAAAAAAATGTATTCGGGATAAAGAGTTAGGAGAATTCTATTTAAAAAACTTAAATCCTAATTTTTATAGAAACCAATTGCTCGCTCATGCTATACGGACTGAGGAAACATTACTCAGTATTAGCAAAAATTATGCTACAAATTTATATGCTTGCAACAGAATGTATGATAACGAACTTGCCAATTGGGCTCTTTGGTTCGCTAATATAACTACTGACAGCAATCGAAGAAATTTTTGGCGTCATTTTTTGGATCTTTGTCATGAATTAATTAAGAAAAATTATCCAAATGTTGTAGGTGAAATTAAAGCAAGAATAAAAGACTGGATTGGAGGTTGGAGTAAAGAGGCACATTTCAAAAATTTAGATAAGTTAAATGATATTTATGGCGCACGCTTTATTCTTCGTGCTAATAATCATGAAGATTGTGAAAAACTCATAGAAACCTTGCATTATATTACTAAAGATATTATTCATTTAGCCATTGCTCAAGGTTTAAGTTTAATGCCTCCTCGTCCCAAAAAAGACATTAAAGATTTTAAACCAGAAGAACATCCAACTGTAATAATTGCATCTAGAAAAACCTCATCCATTTTAAAAGAATACACATTATATCTCAAAAACTATATATTGACTCCAAAATATGATGGATATCAATCAATTCACATCATTTTCGTTCACCCAATCTTTGGTAAATTGGAAATGCAATTTAGAACTATTGAAATGGATCGATATGCAGAAGAAGGACCTGCTTCTCATAAAAAATATAAAAATTTAAATCCATTGTATAATTTTTTAATGGAATTGGCAAAATCAGCAAATCCAGATACTGAGCACACAGATTTCATCGGACTAACAAAATCTGAAAGTATCCATCATCGATATTTACGCTATTCGATGTATGAAAGAAATGCTCTTCCAAAAACAGTTGCAGAGTTAAATATAGATGAATCTGATTTATCAGTTTTAGATACTCCTAATACTATCTATTAAAAATTCTATTCCCCACCCAGCAGAATAATTTCTGCCCCCGGTGGGGCACATCTATTTTATATCTCAAAATAGCAAGACTTCTATTTTTTACTTAAAAATAGAAAAACGAGTGAAATTTGCCTTTGCCAAATTTCCCACGCCTTTTCTTTTTTATCTCAATTGACCAACAATTTCAATCAAACTTTGTATCAAATAATCCACGTCTTGTGTCGAGTTCTCACGTCCAAAAGTCACTCTCAAACTACTTCGTGCAACACTTGATGGCACACCAATGGCTAGCAAAACATGAGAAGGGTTCAGAAGTCCTGCGCTACAAGCCGAACCACTTGAAGCACAAATTCCTCGTTTATCTAGCTCGTTTAGCATTGCTCCACCATCAACACCTTTAAAACAAATATTGGCATTTCCTGCTAAACGATTTTCTAAATCTCCATTGATACGAATAAATGGGATATTTTGCTCCACATTCGCAAAATAATAATCTCGCAAAATACGTAACTTTTTGGTATAATCCCCCATTTCATTTTGGGCAATTTCCATCGCTTTTCCTATGCCTACAATACCTGCCACATTTTCAGTTCCACTACGCTTATCTTTTTCCTGATGCCCTCCGGTCTTGGATCCTCACAAAATTCACATTCTCATGAATATAAGCAAAACCAACCCCTTTAGGTCCATAAAATTTATGACCTGATGCTGACAATGCAGAAATTCCTAATCTTTTAACATCAATTGGAATATTTCCAATCGCCTGAACTGCATCTGTATGGAAATATACGCCATAGCGCTTAGCTATTTTGCCAATTTCCTCAATATCTTGAATCGTACCAATTTCATTATTTGCAAACATCACACTAATTAAAATCGTGCTTCGATTAATGGCTCTTTCTAATTCTCTCAAATTAATTCTTCCTTTGTTGTCAACATTTAAATATGTCACTCGAAATCCCATATATTTTTCTAAAAAATGACATGTGTTGAGTACAGCAGGATGCTCAATTTGAGTGGTAATAATATGATTTCCATATCTTCTGTTGGCAATTGCAATTCCCTTAATAATCAAATTGTCACTTTCTGTGCCACCACTTGTAAAATATATTTCATTTGGATTGCAACCAATTGCACTTGCAATTCTATTTCTGCTCATATTAATTGCTTCTTTATTCATTCTTCCTATTGAGTACATTGATGATGCATTTCCAAAGTTTTCTGTTAAATATGGCATCATTTCTTCAAACACTCGTGGATCTGTTGCTGTTGTTGCAGCATGATCAAAATATCTAATTTTCTGCATAATCCATAACTTCCTTATCAAAAATTTATTTGTTCATTTTATTGTATGATTTTTTTGTTTAAATGGTGTCAATTTTATCGCTAACTTGACATTTTATGTAAAATAATCTATAATTATATTAGAAACCATATTGGAAAAACTCATGAAGGGAGGTATTATGATAGAATTTATCATAACTATTCTAGAGTGCATACGGCAAGATAACAACCTTCAACTATACGCCATTTTAGTTGGCATATTTATTGTAGGAAGTATTATTGCTATTATGCAGAAAAAAATTGGTGACTTTTTCATTATGCTTATTGTAGCAATTGTCGCCGCTGTTCCAATTTATTTGCATTTGTAATAATAAAAAAGAGCTTTTTACTGGCTGCAAGGCCAGCAGAAAGCTCTTTTTTATTTTGATTCCCATCGCAAAAGCTTAATATCTTTATAACGATTTAAAATTTCAATATATTTCTGATAATCTTCTTCCCATAAAGCATCTGGAACCTTATCAAAAGCACTAAAAACCTTCTCAGCTTCCTTTAGGAAGATAATTTGTTGCTGAGGTGTTAATTTATCATATTTTACACAAAATACATATAATTTATCAAGCGTGTCATTGGCTTTAATAAAACTCCAAAAATCAGTCACATTCATACCAGCCATTTTTATTTGCGATACTGCCAAAATAGCAAGCATTGTAATGACCATTAATAATATAAATATAATTGCTAAAAACTCCATTTTTTTCCTCAGCTTTCTTTTGTGATTATTCTTCCCAATTATGATAAACTTCTATGACATCGTCTAAATCTTCCAAATTATCAATTAAACGTTGCATTTTTTCAGCATCTTTTTCATCTAACGAAATATATGTGCTTGGTATCATTTGAACTCCTGCTTCTAAAAAACTAATTCCTGCCTCTGTTAATTTTTCAGTAACGCTTGTAAAATCACTTGGTGCTGTCGTAATTTGATACACTTCTGTCTCTGCCTCAAAATCCTCAGCTCCACTATCAATAGCAAGCATCATTAGGTCATCTTCACTCAAGGCACAACTTTCTTTTTCGATTACTAAAATTCCTTTTTTCTCGAACATATATGAAACACAACCAGAAGTTCCTAAATTTCCGCCTGCTTTACTAAATACATGACGCACATCTGCTGCTGTTCTATTTTTATTATCTGTATTACATTCTACAATGACAGCAACACCATTTGTGCCATATCCTTCATATGTAATTTCTTCATAATTAGCACTTGAGCCTTCTCCTGAAGCTTTTTTGATAGCATTGTTAATTGTATCATTTGGCATATTATTCGCTTTGCATTTTGCAATGACGTCTTTCAATTTGGAATTTCCTGCTGGGTCTGGACCACCTTGTTTTACCGCAATTAATAATTCTCTTCCTAATTTTGTAAATACTTTTCCACGAGCAGCATCTGCCTTTCCTTTTTTGGCTTGAATATTATGCCATTTTGAATGTCCTGACATTTTTTATTCCTCCTTTATTATCCAAACTTCTTTTTTATATATTATCATATATTTCTTTTTTTGTACAGACCCTTTGTGTATGTTTTTTATTCAGATTTTTCATGTTTTAAAATTTTAACCAAATCTCCTCTTAAATGGGAGTTCAATTTATAATAATATGGCGTAATATCTCCCACAAAGCAATCAAAATAAATAATATTTCCATCCACATCTTCCATTTTCAAATTCGGAAATGTTTTAATCATTTTTTCATCATGAAAATACTTATTAATAAAAGCTACTTTTTTAGGATCGGTATAAATTCTCTGATACTCCAAAGCAATTATTTCTTTATTTGGTACATTTAAATCATTTTCATATACTTTTCGGATAAAAAACACACTTAAAGCATATGTTGTGAGTAAACAATCTACAATTAAAAAGATAATGGCAAATGCTGTTATAAATCTCAATTTTGCCATAGACATTTTAGAAGCAAAAAAATCAATCAATTTATCTATTTTTGGATTTACATAAGACATTAAATAAATAGCAAGTCCCCCCCAAAATATAGAGAAAAATATACAAATACGTCCACCAATATTAAATGGCATGTCAGAATAATCCCACCATTTGACATGCAAAATTAACTCTCCAATTAAACTTACTAAATATTCCACAATTGAACCGATTAAAAATCCGCCAAAAAATAGATGATTATTATTTTTATTGAAAAATTGTAAAAATATAATCATAACAACCGCACCTAATCCATAAATTCCACAAAACGGTCCATACAAAAAACTTTGCCTACTCTCAATTACTCCTTTTGTAATCATGCCATAAGCTGTTTCAATAACAAAACCTAAAAAGCTATAAATAACGAAATAAGCTAAAACTCTCCAAACTGTAAAACCTAATACTGTAAATTGCTTCCTTTCTTCTTGTTTTTCTGTGACTACCTCTTTTACTTCATTTTCTACTACTTCTTCTACTTCCATAATTACCTCTTTTTTATATCATATCATATAAAAAATATTTAGTAAATATCAAAATTAAAAATGATTTTTTGAAAAAATATGAAGATACATCTTGACAAGTAAAAAAATAAATAGTATAATAATTTTTGTCAGTTGCAGTCGTGGCGAAACTGGCAGACGCACAGGACTTAAAATCCTGCGGGACTTAAACTCCCGTGCCGGTTCGATTCCGGCCGACTGCACCATTCAAATATTGTGAGAGTAAGATTTCATAGATTTCTTACTCTTTTATTTTTTTCATTTCCAAGTGCAGATTTTTGATATTTGCTAATCTCTTTCCTCTTTTTCGCTCATTTCTTTTTCTAAGTGTTTTTCAAGTTCTTTACTTACTATTTTCAAATCAGCAATTACACTTTTTAATAATTCCTCTTTGCTATCAATATCCATATAATTCTTTCCCATACCAACTTGATAATATGGATACTTTTTCTCTGTATCAATAATATGTGTAATACCATCATCTAAAATTTTTGATTTATTATACCAAGATTTTTTAATTAGTAGTTCCATACCACTTATAGTTAACTGCATTTCTTATTCCTCCTCATTTTTTACCTACATGGCATTTTATTTTTTCAATATTATTTTATGCAATTTTTATTTTAGTAGTCAACACAAAAATACAAAATTCTAAACTTGATATTAATAAATTAAAACATAATTAATACAAATAATAAAAAAGTCATATCTTTTGATATGGCTTTTTCATTTAGACTAAAGTGTCACAACAATATTTTTTTAAATTTTGTCTAAAATTTTACATTTGTAAATATTTTTGTTTTCTTCCCATAATTCCTAAATTGTAAGTTATCATTGTTTTTTATCTTTCCACTCATGATATAAAATATCTTTTAAAACTAGCATACTATCTAAAGTATCAAAGCCGTATTCCTTCTGCAATTTAATAAGCATTTCTCTAATTTTACATGCATATTCCTCTATATTTACTTGCTTTTGATACTTAGCAAGAATTGGATATTTCTTACTCCAAGCATTTGTCCAATTTATGTTTTCTTCTTTTTCTTCATTAGTATTTTGAATTACTTGTTCAATTTCTTTTAAGTCTACATCAAATTCAATTAACTCATCTAACGATAAATTATAAAGTTTTGCTAATTTTTTCGCTTGATAAATATCTGGTACAGTTTCCTCTGTTTCCCACTTTGAAATTGTCTGTCTACTCACACCTAATTTTTCAGCAACTGTTTCCTGCGATAATCCTGCCCTTTTTCTTGATTGAAATAAATTATTTCCAAAATTCATTTTATCCACCTCCAAATTAAGTGTATAACATTAATCAACTTTTTTCTATCAATTATACATTGCAATTTCGCTATTTTTATTAACATTTTTTATCCACAACTAATATCTGAATTTTCAATATCAACCATAATTTTCAGTTATCTAATTACTCTTTTTAAAACTTTATTAAATTGTTCTGGGGTGTCCATATTAACGATATGTCCTGCTCCAGAAAACTCTACATATTCACTATCTGGCTCTGATTTGTGCCACATAATTGATGCTTTTTTTGCCATTTCATTATCGTATTCTCCAACTCCAATTAAAAGTGGATAATCTCTTTTTAGTGTTTTATATTTATTAACTAATTTACTAAGCGTTGCAAAATATCTAAATGAACTCTTTTTAAATCCTAAATTCATTTGATAAAATTTTTCTTGCGCTTCCTTTGTATATGCTGATATTTTTTTATTATCTTCAGCAAATGCTTTTATAGAAAACATTGCCTTTAACATCATTTTCATTTGCTGTTTTGTATTACCTTTTTGTAAATCTTTATCGAAATTATTATTATCATATCCACCTATACAAGTTAAAGAAGATACTTTACTCGGATATTTATTGGCAAAATCTTGAACTAATACCGCTCCAATAGACACGCCAACTAAATTGATTTTATCAATCTTTTCTGTTTCCATAATTTGATTTATATAAAGAGCAGTATCTTCAATTGTTCCTTTTCCTATTGATTTGCCGTGTCCTATTAAATCTATTGTAATCACTCTATAATCTCTAAAGTAATCTAATTGCTTATCAAAACAAGTATGATTTGCAAATGCAGGGTGTATAAATATTATTGCACTTCCCACTTTGATATCATTAATCCAATAATAAATTGAAGTGTTTTCTAATTTCTTTTCAGTCATAACTAATAAGCTCCTTTTTAAGTTGTAAGTTAGCGATTACTTTTATAATCAATATTTGCTAATTTTGCCTGTTTACACAAATCTTTTGTTTGTATTTTATATTGTTTTCCATCTTTTATCGTATAAGTTCCACATTGTCTAAACTCAAAATTAACATTTTTTCTGATACATTGTTCTCTAATATCTAATGCCCAATCATAATTAAATACTCTTGCATTTATATCAGATTCTCCACCGACAAACAACCAATTCTATATTATCAAGATATTTTTCAATATCTACTTTCTCTAATAATGGCTGTGCTGTTATACATTTATGTTTGATTGGTAAATCTTTAAAAATGGATAATTTATAATCTGCATTTTTTTGATTTTCAATCGTGCAACACACAACCACATTATCGTATCCATTATTCCAGTCATTTGGAATACATTTCATAAATCTATCTATTCTTTTTGTTAGAAACAGAAAAGTACAATCCTGTCTTTCTTTCATCATTTTCCAACAGTCATTTCTCCACTCGTCTGCTTCTTCAATAAGAAAGTCCGTAGAAAAACATAAATAAACAATTCCAGATTTCATTTTATAATTTCCATTTTTTAATTTCTCGATTGGTTTTTCAAAGTCTTTTGTCTTTATAATTTCATTCGTATTTACATTCCTTTTTGAATCGCCTTTATGAATATAGCAATGTAAACAGCCATCACTACATTTTTTACACCCTCGCCACGGATTCCACATTGCCATAATTTTTATCACTCCTAGAATCTTGATTTTTCATAATTATAAGGAATGCTTGTTCCTACAACTACATCTTCTATTTTTTCAATCATTAACCAATCGTCCATATTTCCTTGATGGTCAAAATCTAATGCTGTAATTTCTTCTACATTCTTAAATTCAACTAAACATAAACATTTTTTGTGCCATCTTTCTTTTTGCTTATCAGTTAGTTGTAATTTACTATTATTATCCTCAATCGTTTTTGTTATTTCTTCCTCACTTAATTTCACATAGTTTTGAACATCTGTTACAACTGCTTTTACTGTAATTTTTTTTGTTCCTTTTTCCATAAAATAAAGTGTTTCGTCTTTAAATACTCTACTATGTGGTATTTTTCTTCCTGCTGCACCTCTTATAATCATTGTTTTACTACCATCTAAAATTTTATTTAATTCTTTTGATTTATCATCACAATATACTAAATGTACCATAATTTTATCTCACCTTTTTAATTACTCTTTTATCAACTTTTCAAATGAATTAGCATTTAATATCGTATTTGAAACAAACTCTCCTTTGTAGAAATTTGCCCAGTTATTCAATACACAGGGAATGTTTTTTGCTTTTTCTAACGAATCTATTTTTATAAAGTTAATTTTAATATTATTACTTTTTGAATATTCGGTTAGCTCTTTTACCCATTCCTTTTTTCTGTCAACACCTTGCTGATGTTTTGGATTACCAATAGCACAACATATATGTTCCTCATCTATATTTTCTAATGTTAAATTTATATATTCATTCAATTTATTTCACTCCTTCTAATGATTTTATTCCATTCATAATTATTTCTATCGATAGGTCAAAACTTTTTTGAATTAATATTGAATTACCAAAAGCATTATTATTTACGAGTAAAGAAAATCCCTCCAAAAACCCTCTTATTCATTTTCATATTTGTTGTACCAAAACATTGCAGTAAAAATTCCTTTGTTATTTGTAGAATAATCATAAAAGGCATAACACATATTTTTTAGAGCCTCATATTCTGCTACTCCAACAGCAAAATCAATTATTTTTTCTTCCATTTGCTTCCAACCATAAATCATAAGCCTAGATTTTATTTCATCAAAGCTCGTTATATGATTATATAAAAGCACCTCTCTCAAAATTCAAATAAAACTGTAATGAACAATGAAATTATAATATATGTTTTTATAATCGTCAATACTATATTTTATTATGAAGTTAATCTACTATATTTATATGGACAAGTTTTGGACAAGTAACACTATTTTAAGTAAAATAAAAAAACTTTCGATTTCTCGAAAGTATTGATTTTACTAATGGTGCGGATGAGAGGACATATATTTTTTCTTATTTCCCTTGTATTTTAGATATTTTCTTTCCTGTATGTTTAATTTCGGGTAATTTTCGGGTAATCCATTCTCTCACTTCCTAACCAAATATTTATTAATTTAATTCTTATCATATTATAAACTTTCATAAATTCTTTATTAAATATCTTAAAAATAATTCTTTCATAAAAACTACAATCTTTTAAAACTTCTTCTATTACATTTTGTTCTACATTTGTTTTGTTCATTTTATCCCCCTATTAATACAATATTTGTTTCTTTACATTTGTGTTTGTTTGTTTTTCTAGATTATAATATACCATTCGACAAAATTCAACAAAATTCGTTCGACAAAAATTCACAAAAACTCCATTTTTTGCAATTTGTCGAAAAACATGTAATCATTGACATTAAAGACTTTAAGTCCATTTTTACACAAAAATAATGGCTCACCCCATGAGCCATTTTGGCAAATTTTTATCAAAATATTTTTATTTTTTCTGGTTACATTAACTTTAAGAGGTATAACAATGTTTATTTTTGTAATTAAAAAAATAAGAAATTTTAAGAATATAAAATTAAATGATTTATGCTTTAAATCTGGATTATCTCGTTCTTATTTAACTAAACTAGAAAATAATCACTTAAACACTTGTAATTTAGACACACTAAAAAAAATCTCAGATGCTCTCGAAGTCAACATCAAAGATTTATTTTATACTGAATATGATATTGAAGATTTAAAAGAAGAGCTCAATGAACTTGTTGATGAATACGGAATTAATTCAAAAGAAGTATTAGAAATCAGTCAGCTTATTGATTTAATCATAAATGCTATTAATAAAGAAAAATAGAAAAAAGTCATATCTTCTGATATGGCTTTTTCAAGTTTAAGTGTCACAACAATTTTTTAATATTATTAATATTATCACATAATTTTACATCTGTCAAGAATTTTATTTTCTTTATATAATTCCTAAATAATTGCTAAGTTGCAAATTAAAAGTAACCTATAATAAATATTATGCGCTTTTCTTTTTTATAATTAGTTTAGGTTCTACTACTTCAAATTCAAATTCATTTTCTAAAATAAATCTTGCGAATTTATTTTTACCATTAGTTATATAACTCTTATTAAAAAAGCTTTTAGGCAATTCGTTATTGACTAATTTTTTTGCTTCTTTTTGAGTTATTTCAATAATATCCTTGTTAGAATTTTCTACATATTTAATAAATATATTATAATCTATTCTAGTACTCATATTGGTCCTCCATATATAAAAACATATTTTTCTATAAATTACTACTTTTATTTAAACAAGCAATGTCATTTCATAAGAAATATCAATAGCACATATTATTTTCCAGCAACTTTTCCATATACATAAGTCAATCTACTATATTTATATTAAAATCATTAGACCCAAAACGGAGAAATTCTGCGTGATACATTTACATTCTACTATACTTTAAATTAAAACTATTTGATATTTCAGCTAATTGTTCTTGCGTTAAATATTTACATTCTGCTACAAACCTGCATTAAAATTTTCTAAGCTAACAAAATACTGAATTTATAATAATTCATTTACATTTTAACATAGCTTAATTTTATATTAATCATACACCATTTCACCAAATCTGTCAATGTAGTTTGTAGCAGTTTTTTACTGTTGACAAACTATATTTTTGTCTATATAATATTTTTAAATTTAAAAAGGAGAATATATTTTGATGAAGAAAAATCTTTACTTTGATAACAAAAACGTAACTGGAGAATTAATCAAAAAATACAGACAGCTAAGAAAAATATCAGGAGAAAAACTATGTGCAAAACTAGCTTTACTTGGAATTACTCTATATGCTAGTGATATTTATTCAATTGAAAACAATCTTCGTACAATCATAGATTTTGAACTAATTGCTATCTGTAAAATTTTAAACATTGACTTTTTAGAATTAAATCAATACATAGAGCTAGATTAAAATTGAGAAAACCGCCCTTCACTTAAATTGCGCTCAACAATCATAACAAAATTTTAACATATAGTTTTATATTTGTAACAAAAAAAGCTCTCACCAAACCATTGTCTAATAAGAGCTTTCCTAAATTTCTTACCCAAAACTTATACTAACTATGAAGCCTAACTGCATACAACGGATTAATCCTTGAAACTTCCTGAATAAATGGGACGATTTTACTTTCCTCTTCTTTGCCAGCTTCAAAAACCAGCATTTGTGTAAATTCTTCTTTGTCTTTGTAAATGGACACATCTTTCATTCCGAAAAACTTAACCACAATATCTGGTATTACCATAACCATTCCATTATGTACATCTTTTCCATCTCTCCGTAAAACACAAATCTTCATAATCTTACCTCCATTTTAATCAAAATTTTTCGCTTACCTAACTACAAATATCTGTAATTAATTTGATTATAACACAATCTATATTGTGATTCACTGGAAATCTTTGGACGTTCTCTCTATCTCACCCCACCGAAGCCACTTCACAAAACCAATCTTATAATTCCCTGTACATACATTTTAACACTTGTCAAGTTATTTTACTAATATAAAAAATAATTTTTATATTAGTATTGACATTTTCTAATATTTTGTCATATAATTGAATAAATATATTTACAAAGGAGGTAATATATATGTATCTAGATTGGATGAAGGATATTCCTGTTCTTGGAGATGTTAAAATTGAAAATAATGCGGATGAATATATTAAAAAATATTGGGAAAAAGAATTGTTAAATATAGATTAAATAAAGACAGTAATTATACTGTCTTTATTTTTGGATTTAAAGCTTCATTTGACTTTTTGATACGTTTTTCTTCTAATTTGAGATTTTTCTTATATTTATTTCTCCAATCATTATATACGTGTATGATGTTTGTATAATATTTATCAGTAGAGCTTATATTTGCTATCGATATTTGTACTCCCAAAAATCTCATACATCTCAAAAACATTTGATGTAATGATTGATATATATAGTTAGAATCAGCAGCTTTATTTGAAATATCCATACAAATATATTCTAATTTATTTAGTACATTACTTTCTAAATCCCAAAAATGATATGGTATCTGAGAATTATTAATAAAAATTTTTTCTATCTTTTTAGTTTCTTTGTTTTCAATTTCATTTCTGATAATTTTTTCCTTTAATTTATTATAATCTTCTAGTATACTATATGACTTACTTCTTTTATATAATTCAAGATGATATAAATTATCAAGTTGTTTTCTTAATAAAGTGCTTCTTTTCTTATATTTATATACATAATCATCATCTTTAAATATTCTTCTAATTTCTTCTACATTAAAATATTTAAATTTATCAATCTGATCTTCTTGCATTGGGAAAAAACCTATTAATAATGATTCTTTATATACTGTTTCTATTATATCTAAATCATTCACTATACTTGAAAATTCTTTAGCAATCTGTGTAGCTTTCTCCTGTCTTTTAGAAGCAATGTTTTTCTTATATTGATAAATAGCCCATCCTGCTGTGTACGGTATTGTTATTATCGTTACCCATTGTAACCAATTTTCAATTGATATTCCTAGAAGAAGAATTTGTTGGCTTTCTATATCTGCTGGATTTCTTCTATCAAATAGTAATATAGAAAAAATTAAAGCTATTAAACTCACTACCAACAATATATATTTAAATTTTGCATAACATATTTTAATTTTCTCTTTTACTATATTC
>CATLEX010000022.1 GCA_949927455.1 uncultured Clostridia bacterium | reverse complement strand
TACCAGCCTCTTCAAAAGTTTCTCTTTGCATAGCTTTTAGTACACTTTCATTTCCATCAAGGTGACCTGCCACCACACTATAATTTCCATCTTCATAACCAGTATTAAATCTTCTCAGCAACAAAATTTTATTATCTTTTATTAAAATCAAATGTACAGCAATAACAGTTTTAAATCTTTCCATAAAAATCTCCTTATTAATAATCATAAAACAATCATGAAATTTGTTTGTTTTTACAACATCTAGTTTTATTGTTTTGATTATAAAACATTTGTTCTCAAATGTCAAGTAAAAAATAAAAATTTTTTATTTTTGGTTCTAATTTTTTTTTGTATGAATATATATTAATAAATACTAAATGAAGAGAGGATAGAAAAATTGAACCATATTCTAAAATATTTTCCTGATAAAATTGAGAAAAAAATAGCAGAAGAAATTTTGGACAAAGTGGATACTTTAGAAGAAATTAGATTGCGTAGCCAAAGACCAATTATTTTGAAGTTTCATGATGCGGAAAAAATCATAAAATATACAGTCACTACAGAAGAAATTTTGGCATGCTTGCAAATGATATGCGAGAATTCAATTTATACTTATCAAAATCAAATTTCTAGTGGATTTATTACTATAAAAGGTGGACATCGTGTTGGACTAACTGGTTCTTGTGTGCTAGAAGAAGGAAAAGTGATTAACATTAATTATGTTTACAGTTTAAATTTTAGAATTGCAAGACAAGTGGTTGGAAGTAGTAATAAATTACTTCGCTATATTTTGAATTTGGAAGAAAACAATGTTTTTAATACACTTATTGTGGCGCCTCCAGGAGTTGGGAAAACGACAATTTTGAGAGATTTAATTAGACAAGTTTCTAGTGGTGTGAAAGAAATGAAATTTAAAGCTATTAATGTTGGAGTGGTGGACGAAAGAGGCGAAATTGCAGCACTTTATAAAGGAGTTCCTCAAAATGATATGGGTGTTAAAACAGATGTGATTGAAAATGTACACAAAAGTGTTGGAATTCGTATGCTAATTCGTTCGATGGCGCCTAAAGTTGTGGTGGCTGACGAAATTGGAAATAAAGATGATATTGAAGCTATCAATTATGCAATGTGTTCTGGTTGCAAAGGAATTTTTACGGCACATGGGGGAAGTTTTGAAGATATTATGCTAAACCCAGTTTTGAAAAATTTGCTAAATCTTCATGTTTTTGAAAAAGTAATTTTTTTAGATACCACACAAAAAGGGAATATTAGTGAAGTTTATGAAATCAATAAGAAAAGTATGATGTATGAAAAAATGGGAGATAAATAATGCTAACAATTTTAAAAATGATGCTGTTATTTTTAGTATTTGGAATTTGCACAATGCTTGGAATTCTAAAAGCAAAATCTTATGATGCTCGAGTGGAAGAATTAAAGAAAATGAAAAATGCGTTAGAAATGCTGAAAAGTAAAATAGAATTTACGTATGCGCCAATTAAAGATATTTTTGTGGAAGTTACAAAAGTTATCTATTCAAATGAGGAAAATATTTTTCAAAATACAGTCAATTTAATGGAGCAAGAGGGAGTTACGCAAAGCTGGAATATGGCAGTTGAAAAAGAAATAAAATTAAGTAAAGAAGATAGAGAAACGTTAAAAATGTTTGGAAAATTATTAGGAAAAACGGATAAAGTAGGACAAATTAATGAAATTAATGTAACTAGTCAATTGCTCAACACACAAATTGAAAAAGCAGAACAGGAAAAAAATAAAAATTATAAATTATTTAAAACTTTAGGAAGTGTTGTTGGAATTGGGATTTGTATTATTTTAATATAAAAAGTTTTAATATTAAAAACGAGTAAATTTTGCAAGTAAAATTTCCACACATTTTATTTAGGAGGAAATATGGACGTTAATTTATTATTTAAAATTGCAGGGATTGGAATTATTGTGGCTGTGCTACATCAAATTTTAAGCAAAGCTGGTCGTGAAGATCAAGCCATGATGACAACACTTGCAGGTATGATTATTGTGCTTACTATTGTGATTAAAGAAATTAGTGAATTATTTGAAACAGTAAGGACGGTGTTTAATTTATAATGGAAATTATCAAAATCATAGGAATTGGTTTTATAACCTTAATTATCACAATTATTTTAAAGCAATACAGAAGCGAGTTTGCCTTTATGGCAGTTTTAATTGGTGGAGCAATTATTTTGTTTTTGTGTATGGATACTCTAGTTGGAATTATTGATTTTATCAAAAGTTTAAATAATCGATACAATAGTGCTTTTATTTCTGTTTTGCTAAAAATCACTGGAATTTCAATTTTAACAGAATATGCAGTTAGCATTTGCAAAGATAGCGGAGAAAGTAGCATTGCGAATAAAATTGATTTGCGGCGGGAAAATCATTGTCATTTCTTTATCCATTCCTGTGATTTCAACAGCACTTGAATCATTAACAAAATTGTTGCCATAAGTATTGTATTGAAAGTAGAAAGGACATGTAAAAATGGACGAGTTTATGCAAACCCAAAAAAATGCTTTAGGTATTAACAATTTTTTGCAAAATGCTCAAAATTACACCAAAGAAAATTTTCCAGATTTAGACATGGAAAACTTATTTTCAAGTGCTATTACGGGAAATCTTGGTACTAATTTTTGGACAAACACGATTTTAAATTTTGCAGGAAATGAAGTAAAAATTGCCATACAACTTATGATAACAGTTTTAGTGGTTATCATTATTCACAGCATTTTTAAAGCCATTGTAGAAAATCTGGGAAATGATTCCACTTCCAAAATTATTTATTTTATTCAATATTTGATTATTGTTACTTTAATTACAGACAGCTTTGTTTCTGTCATGAATTTAACACGTGATACCATTAGTGAAATTATTAATTTTATGAATTTACTCATTCCGCTTTTATCAACTCTTATGCTAACCACAGGTGCAATTACAACAACAGGAATTATTCAGCCAATTTTGCTTTTTATGATTAGTTTTATTGGAAACTTTATTTCTGTTTTCTTAATACCTATGCTACTTATTTCTATTACGTTAGGGATTGTTTCTAATATTTCGGATAAAATACAAATTAGTAAATTATCTAAATTTTTAAATTCTTCGATTGTTTGGATTTTGGGGATTATTTTAACGGTATTTGTTTGCTCTTTATCTGTTGAAGGAACGCTCAGCAGTTCAGTTGACGGAATGACAGCAAAAACTGCGAAAGCAGCAGTTTCAAATTTTATTCCAGTGGTGGGAAAAATTCTAGGCGATTCCGTTGATAGTATTATTGGCTGTGGGAATATTTTGAAAAATGCAGTTGGTGTCATTGGTGTGATTGTCATTCTTGGAATTGTTATTTTGCCAATTTTAAAACTAGCTGTTTTGTGGATTTCCTTTCATGTACTTTCTGGTGTTTGCGAAGTAGTTGCAGATGAAAAAATTGTCAAATTAATTGGTCAAATTTCAGATGGCTATAAAGTTATGTTGGCAATTCTGTTTTCTGTTTCTGTAATGTTTATGATTGGCATTACATTGGTACTTAAAATTACAAATAGTGCACTCATGTATCGATAATTTGGCTAAGAAAGGAAATGGAATATGATTGAATTTTTTAGAAATTGGTGTGAAGAAATCATTGTTGCAGTCATTATTTCAATTATTATAGAAGTTATTTTACCAGAAGGAAATCATAAAAAATATATGAAAGTGGTGATTGGAATTTATGTAATTTTTACAATGTTACATCCACTTTTGGGAAAACTAAATATGAACTTTGATTTTGCAAAAGAATTCAATTTAGATACAGCACAAGTTTCAAGCAATGTGAATACAGCAGATATTCGAGATTTGTATGCTAAGCGGAATTGAAGAAACTTTGAAAAATGCCATTGAAGAAGAGTTTGATTTAAAAGTAAATTCTTTGCAAATTACGTATGATGAAAAATATGAAAATATAGAAACAGTTGCCTTATGGATTCAAAATTCAAATATTGCTCAAATTGAAAAAGTAGAAATTGGAAATCAAGTGCAACAAGAAGCACCAAAAAACCAAAATGATTATCCAGAAGTTAGAAATTATATTTCTGAAAATTATAAAATTGATAAAAATAACATTAATATCAATTAAATTTATGAAAGGAAGGATAAAATATGGAAAAATTAAAAAAAATGTTGAAAGATAAAAATAAAAAAACAGAAAATTTAGTAGCATTTTTGGTGATTTTAGTCATAACTTTAATTATTATTAATAATATTATAAAAGAAGATGATACCAAACAAAAAAAACATAATTCTGGGACAGAATTGGTTAGTAGTAATGTACCAAATCATGAAATTTCAACCGATTTAGAAAAAAGATTAGAAGGAATTTTATCTAAAATAGATGGTGTAGGTGAAGTTTCGGTTTTAGTTACGTATTCACAAAGCAATACAGTTATTCCAATGTATAATGAAAGTATGAGTAAAAGTGTAACAGAAGAAACAGATACTTCTGGAGGTGTTCGAACCATTGAGTCTGAAGATTCAGAAAAAAGTGTTGTAACAGATTCTGATTCAAATCCAGTTACACGGCAAAACAATTTCTCCAAGTGTTGAAGGGGCAATTATTACAGCGCAAGGTGCTAGCAATAGCAATGTGAAGGCTAATATTATAGCAGCTGTGGAAGCTGTCACTGGAATTGCAACCCATAAAATACAAGTTTTTGAAATGAATTGATAAATAAGGAGGCAAATCATGAAAAAAGAAAAAATAAAACATTCCATTTTGATTATTATGGCAGTAGCTTTGATTGGAATTGGTTATTTGAATTATGATTATGAACCAACTCTAGAAGTTGCTTCTATGGGAAATATAACCAATGAGGCATCATTAGGAGATGTACAGCTGGTTAGTGCGAATAGTGTGAAAGAAGGAATTGTGCCAAATGAGCCTGAAAATGTAGAACCAACCAATAGCAAGAGTGATGAATATTTTTCTGCGACTAGAATTGAACGTGATACCATGTATTCCCAAATGTTAGAAACCTATCAAAAAATGGTGGATTCTACGGAAATTTCCAATGAGCAAAAAGCGATTGCTATTCAAGAAATTAATAAAATTACGACTCTCAAAAATGCGATTATGATTGCTGAAAATTTAATTAAAAACAAAAATTTTGAAGATGTGGTAATTTTAGTCAGCAATGATAATGCAAGTGTGATTGTAAAATCGAGCAATTTAAATCCAGATCAAGTTGCTCAAATTCAAAACATTGTCTGTCGTGAATTAAAATTGGAATCGAATCATATTACGATTAGTCAAAAATAGGAAACTTGCAAAAAATTTGCTAGCATATTTCACTTGTAAAAAATCAATACTATATTTATAAAGTTTTAAAAACTTTGTTTAATTGTGTGAAAAATTTTGTTCACACTCTTATAGAAAAAATGAGCTTGGGAGGTTAGCAAAATGGCTAAGAAAATTTTTATGGCTTTTGCTATCATAATCCTTTCAGTATGTTGTTCAGTTTGTTTTGCAAGTGAAGGTGAGAATAACTCAAATGTTAATTTAGGAGAAGAAATTACAGATTCTTTAAATAAAACAGGAAATAGTGTAAGAAATGTAGCAGATGATGTCATGAATGGTGGAAATCATAATACAAGAAATAATGAAAATGATAATCGTAATAATAACAATAATAATGCAAGAAGTATGACAAATGGTGCAGGTTATAATGCAGTAAGAACATCAGTAGAAGATGTTACAAACGGAAATGCAAACATGTCTACAACAACATGGATTTGGATTATTTTAGCAGTAGCAGCTATTATAATTGTAGCAATGGTTTGGTACTATGCTGTTCAAGATAACAATAGAGATTAAGAATAGTAACAGAAAATCACTAATTTAAAGTTAGTGATTTTTTGTTTTGCTGAAAAATATTAAAAATCTAGAGTAAATCTAGTAATAAATACTCTTTTTTATAATTAGTCAATAAAAAAATTTAATTTTTCCATAAAAAACTATTGACAAAATGAAAATATGGGTATAATATATTAGCAGTCTAAGTTAATGAGTGCTAATTTATTTAAAGGAGTAAAAAATGGCAGAAGATTTAGATAAACGTAAAAAGAGAATTTTGCAAGCCATTATTGAAGAATATATTGAAACAGCAGAACCAGTTAGTTCAGGAAATTTGGTTAATGTGTTGGATTGCAGTAGTGCAACCATTCGTAATGATATGGCTGAACTTGAACATATTGGTTTTTTGGAAAAAACACATACTTCAAGTGGTAGAGTTCCCTCTCAAAAAGGTTATCGTTACTATGTTGACCAACTAATTCGAGACGATAATCTGACCAAACAGGAAATTGAAATCATCAAAACAAGACTAGAAACAAAAGTAAATGGCTTAGAAGAATTGGCTAAAATTGCAACAACAACTTTATCTGAAATTACGCATTATACAACTGTTAGTGTTCGGACCAGATATGAACAAACATACCATTATTGATATTAAGTTTGTTTTATTAGGAAGCAGAGTTCTAATGGCGGTTATTTTGACAGATTCAGGCATTATCCGAGAATCTGTAATTAAATTTGATGAAGATTTAGAACAAACACAAGTGGATGATTTAACCTACATTTTTAAAAATAAGCTAGTTGGGAAGCCATTGGAAAAATTAGAAGGACCAATTGAAGATTTTATTATGGCTGAAGTGAAAACTGGGATTAATGTCATTCAGAAAATCATTGATGAAATTAATAAATTATTAGAAAATTCCAAACAACAAGTTTATCTAGAAGGCGCAGGCAAAGTGATTGATATGCCAGAATTTAAAAAAGTAGATGTGGCAAAAGATTTTTTGAATGTGTTAGATGCCAAAGATTTGGTGGCTGATGTTTTAAACACAGGAATTGCAGATAATATCAATGTTTATATCGGTTCAGAAACAGAGCATGAGGAACTTAAAAATTTTAGTATTGTGACATTTAATCATTTGCTTGAAGATAAAGATATTGGAACCATTGGCATTATTGGACCAACCAGAATGGATTATTCAAAAGTAATTTCTGTGATGAAATATATTAGTAAAAAGCTAAATGAAGATTTTAAAAATGGAAAAATTTAAGTTAATGGTTAGTGATTTTTACAGATAACTGATGCAATGAAGCAAAATAGAGCGGAGTTGCAAACATTAATATAGAAGGAGGTTTTAAAATGGAAGAAGGAAAGGAAGAAAAAGAAGAAGTAGTTTTAGAAGGAAATGTAGAAGTGGAAAATGAAACGACTCAAAAAAGTGAAATGGAAGAATTGGAAGACAGATATAAAAGATTACTAGCTGAATTTGAAAATTTCAAAAAAAGAAGTTCAAAAGAAAGAGAAACATTATTTAATATGGTTACAGGAGAAGTTATTTTAAAGATGCTTCCCATTATGGATAATTTGGAAAAGGCAGCGACAGCTAAGACAGAAGACAAAGATTATCAAGATGGTGTTAACATGGTAGTAAAACAATTTGCAGGAGAACTTGAAAAATTTGGTTTGAAAGAAATTGAAACAATTGGCAAACGCTTTGACCCAGAATTACATGAAGCAGTTAGCCATATTGATGATAGTGCAAAAGGTGAGCAAGAAATTGTAGAAGAATATCGAAAAGGTTATCAAATTGGAAATAAAGTTGTCAGACATGCGCTTGTAGTGGTTGCAAACTAAGTTATCTGTCATCGGCAAAGCCTTAACAGCTAACTTAATTATAAATATTTATTATGCTAAAGACAAAATAGAAAAGAAAAATAATTAATTTTAGGAGGTTTTTTAACATGGGAAAAATTATAGGTATTGATTTAGGAACAACAAATTCATGTGTTTCTGTTATGGAAGGTGGGGATCCAGTTGTTATTCCAAATAGTGAAGGAAATCGAACAACGCCTAGTGTTGTGGCATTTTCAAAAAACGGAGAAAGATTAGTCGGACAAATTGCGAAACGTCAAGCTGTTACTAATCCAGAAAATACAGTTATTTCAATTAAAAGAAAAATGGGAACAAGTGAAAAAGTAAAAATTGAAGGAGACGAATTTTCTCCACAAGAAATTTCTGCTATGGTTTTGCAAAAATTGAAAGCAGATGCAGAAAATTATTTAGGTTCAAAAGTAACACAAGCTGTTATCACAGTTCCTGCTTATTTTAGTGATAGCCAAAGACAAGCAACAAAAGATGCTGGTAGAATTGCTGGACTTGAAGTGTTAAGAATAATTAATGAACCAACAGCAGCAGCTCTTGCTTATGGAATGGATAAAGAAGCACAAGACCAAAAAATTATGATATACGACTTAGGTGGTGGAACATTTGATGTTTCTATTCTTGAAATTGGTGATGGTGTTTTTGAAGTTTTATCAACAAATGGTAATACACATTTAGGTGGAGACGATTTTGATAACGCGATTATAGAATATTTAGTAGCAGAATTTAAAAAATCAAATGGTATTGATTTAAAGGCTGATAAAATGGCAATGCAACGTTTAAAAGAAGCAGCTGAAAAAGCAAAAATTGAATTATCTGGAATGCAACAAACACAAATTAATTTGCCATTTATTACAGCAGATAGCGCAGGACCAAAACATTTAGATATTACTTTAACAAGAGCAAAATTTGAAGAATTAATTCATGATTTAGTAGAAGCAACTGCAGAACCTGTTAACCAAGCTTTAAAAGATGCAGGAATTAGTAGTGGAGAATTGCATAAAGTTTTATTAGTTGGTGGTTCTACAAGAGTTCCAGCGGTACAAGAAGTGGTAAAAAGAATTACAGGCAAAGAAGCTGACAGAGGAATTAACCCAGATGAATGTGTTGCTATTGGTGCAGGTATTCAAGGTGGTGTGTTATCAGGAGATGTCAAGGATTTAGTATTGCTTGATGTAACTCCATTGTCATTGGGTATTGAAACGTATGGTGGTGTATTTACGAAATTAATTGAAAGAAATACAACCATTCCAACAAAGAAATCACAAATTTTCTCAACAGCAGGAGATGGTCAAACATCTGTTGAAGTTCACGTTTTACAAGGAGAAAGAGAAATGGCAGCTTACAACAAAACATTAGGAAGATTTCAGTTGACAGGAATTCCAGCTGCACCAAGAGGTGTACCACAAATTGAAGTAACTTTTGATATTGATGCAAACGGAATTGTTCATGTTTCTGCTAAAGATCAAGGAACAGGAAATGAGCAAAAAGTTGTTATTACAGCAAGTACAAATCTTTCAGAAGATGATATTAATGATGCGATTAAGGATGCAGAAGCACATGCAGCAGAAGACAAGAAGAGAAAAGAAGAAATTGAAGTGAAAAATAATGCAGAAAGTTTAGTTTACAATAGTGAAAAAACATTAGAAGAATTAGGTGACAAAATTAGTGGAGAAGAAAAAGCGAAAGTAGAAACAGAAATCGATGCTACTAAAAAAGCATTAGAAACAAACAATGTTGAAACAATTAAAGAAGCAACAGACAAATTAACCAAAGTATTTTATGAGTTATCAGAAAAATTGTATTCTCAAGCAGGTGCTCAAAATGGAGCAGCAGCTGGTGCTAACCCAGAAGATACAACAGGGGCATCAACTGAAGGAGATAATGTAGTTGATGCAGATTATGAAGTAGAAGATAATGATAACAAAGAATAAGATGTTGTAGTAGGGCAGAGGTGTAATTCTGCCCTAACCCTTAATTGATTAACTACTGAAACTGTTGTTACAGTTTCGGTAAATTAAAGGTTAGATATCTGTTTTTACATATATGTAAAATGATTTGTATATATATGTAAGGACAGAAAATATAAAATGAGGTAAAATCTATGGCAGATTATATTAAAGATATTCGAAAGAAAATAGGTCATGCTCCCATTTTTTGTCCAGGAAGTGGTGCAATTATTTACAAACAAGGAAAAGTTTTATTGCAAAAGAGGCAAGATAATGGCAAATGGTCCATTCATGGTGGAGCAGTAGAATTGGGAGAAACTTATTTACAAGCTTTAGACAGAGAATTAAAAGAAGAAATAAATGTCAAACCAATCAATCCGAAGTTAGTGGGGATTTATACAGGAAAAAATTTTTATTTTGAATATCCGAATGGAGATAAAATATATGATTCTTTATGCGTTTTTTTAGTGGAAGAGTACGAAGGAAATTTACAAAAAGATAATAGCGAAGTGACTGATTTACAATGGTTTGATTTAGAAAATTTACCAGAACAATTAGATCGTGAAGATGGATTGATTTTACAAGATTTTAAAAAATTTTTGCAAAATCGAGAAGTTATATGTTATTAAGTTTAATTTTGGAGGTCAATTGAAAATGGCAGAGAATAAAAGAGATTATTATGAAGTTTTGGGTGTAGGGAAAAATGCGACAGATGATGAATTAAAAAAGGCATATCGAAAGTTAGCAAAAAAATACCACCCAGATGCAAATCCAGATAACAAAGAAGAAGCTGAAAAGAAATTCAAAGAAGTCAATGAAGCATATGAGACTTTGTCTGATAAGCAAAAACGTCAGATGTATGATCAATTTGGCTTCAATGGTCCGCAATATGGCGCAGGGCAGCGGTGGTGGCTATTATTCTTATGGTTCTGGTTTTGATGGTTTTGGAGGATTTAGCGATTTTGGTGATTTTGGTGACTTAGGAGATATTTTTTCTTCCTTTTTTGGAGGAGGAAGTTCGACTCGTTCTAGAAATGCAAATGCTCAAAGAAAAGGAGCGGATTTGCGAGTTAATTTGAATATTACATTTGAAGAAGCGTATTCTGGGGTGGAAAAAGAAATCACGTTAAATCGAAATGAAACTTGCAAATCTTGTAATGGAACAGGAGCTGAGAAGGGTTCTTCTCCTGAGAATTGTTCAGTATGTGGAGGAAAAGGAAAAATTAAACAAGTGGTTACTACTCCATTTGGGCAAATGTCAACACAAAAAGTATGTAGTGTCTGTGGGGGCACAGGTAAAGTGATTAAAAATCCTTGTTCTGTCTGTCATGGAAAAGGTATTAATAAAAAATCAGTAAAAATTAAAGTAAAAATTCCAGCAGGAATTGACGAAGGTCAATCAGTTGTATTAAAAGGTGAAGGAGAGCCAGGTGCTAATGGCGGACCAAATGGTAATTTATACATTGTTGTGCATTTGAAAAAACATAGTATTTATACAAGACAGGGTGAGCATGTGTTTTGTGAAATTCCAATTACAATTACAGGAGCAACTTTAGGAACAGAATTAGAAATTCCAATGGTTGATGGTAGCAAAGAAAAATATAAAATTCCAGAAGGAACCCAAACAGGAACTCGTTTTATGATAAAAAATAAAGGATTTAAAGCGATAAATGGAAATTGGAGAGGAGATTTTGTATTTACTGTAAATGTACAAATTCCAAAAAAATTAACAGCAGAACAGAGAAAGATAATGACAGAGCTGGCTAAAACAATGAATGAACAACCACCAGTGAAAAAAAGAGGAATTTTTGGATAAAAATTTTATAACATAAAAAAAGAGACTGTAAAAAACTCGATAATTAAGATGGAGTTTTTTACAGTTTTCTTTTTAATTTTTAATTCTAATCAAAATAGCAATAGCAAGTAGAATTAACAAAATTCCAATTGCAATTAAAATAACACATAAAACATTGTTTAAACCAAGATTTGCTTCTGGAATGGAAGAAACAGTGCTAACTCGTGCATTTGGATTGTAGGTAGAATTAGAAGTAGAAGAGTTTGTAGAGGTTTGAGAATTATTGCTAATGGGGTCAATGTCGTCTTCCTCTTCTTCATTATCTAGTAAATCATCTTCACGGTTGGTTGTATTAGAAGTATTTGAACGGTCAGTTGTATTTTCATTTGCAACATCATTATAAATATTAGTTGTTTCAGCATTTGAAATAGAAATAAATGCTAATAATATAAAACTTAAAATAATTGAAATTTTCAATATTTTGCGCATGATTGTGTATTCCTCCTTAAAAACATTTAAAATAATCATACACAAAAAAAACAAAAAAGTCCATACTTTTTATAAAATTCTTTCAATTTTAATAAATTTTTTAAACTAAAAAATTATAAAAATGTTTTTTGAATTTCTTAATATTATAAAGCGAGTGAAATTTTGCTCTGCAAAATTTCTCACGCTTTTTTATATTATCGAAATAAATTGACCCAAAATTCAGTTATCATGCTAAATAAATTCATGACTGTAACTTTATCAACAGCTGTTTGTGCCACTAAATTAACACTTGAAATTTCCTCTTCATTTAAATAAAATTTGACACTTCCTAAAACATCTCCAGCTTGGATTGGTGCTGTAATGTTGTCATTTAAAGTAACGCTAGATTGAATATCTTTGTTGTCTGTATTTTTAATTAAAGCTCCAGAATCAGATTGATAAACTAAATTAACGCTGCCAACAGTTCCTTTTTCTACACTTGTTTCTTGTAAAACGTCGCCTGCAGTAGAAGTTTTTGTGTAAGTGTAATTGGCAAAACCATAATCTAACAATTTTTTCGCTTCTGAAAATCTTTTTTCAGAAGTAGGACCACGCATAACAACTGCGATTAAAGATAAGTCGTTACGTGTTGCGCTTGCTGTTAAATTATATAGAGCTAAACTGGTAGAACCAGTTTTTAAGCCTGTGCAACCTTCATAAGTGCGAACCAATTTATTGGTGTTGGTAAGTTCAGATTGCCCACCACGAAGAGAATCCATCCAAATGGTAGTGTAGTTTGTAACACTTGGGTGTTTGGTTAACAATTCTTTTGCCATCAGCGAAATATCATAGGCAGATGTTACGTGATTATCTTCATCAATGCCGTGACAGTTTACAAAATTGGTATCATTCATGCCAAGTTCTTTTGCTTTTTCATTCATTTGTTGTACAAAAATTTCTTCTGAACCAGCTAGAAATTCAGCCATTGCAACGACACAGTCATTGGCAGAAACAACGCAAATGGCTTTTAACATTTCTTCAACAGTTAGTGTTTCAGTTTCATTGAGCCAAATTTGCGAACCACCCATATTACTTGCATTTTCAGAACATGGAACATTGTCTGTTAGCGCAATTTTACCACTATCTAAAGCTTCCATAATCAGCAGGATGCTCATGACTTTGGTAACACTAGCTGGGCGTAATTGCTCGTGGCAGTTGTGTTCATATAATACTTTACCACTGTTTTGTTCAATTAAAATGGCGCTTCCAGATTCTAAATTTAGAAAGTTTCCAGTTGCTTCTTCAGCTGTTGTTTCAATTGTGGATCCATCCCAAATATAGCTTTCTGTGCAAAGTCCAAGTGGTGAAAATAGGAAAAGTGGAATGAAAAAGATAACAATAATTTTCTTTAAGGTTTGCATGTAAAATCCCCCTTTTTCTTTCATTATACGCAGATATTTGGAATTTAATACAAAAAACGAAAAATTTTGATTGACAAATGGAATTTCTAAGTTTTATAATTATTTTGAGAAGGAGAAAATCATGTTAAGTATTAATCTTGTATGTATTGGAAAATTAAAAGAAAATTATTTGTGTCAGGCAGTTGAGGAATATGCCAAAAGGCTTTCTAAGTATTGCCAACTAAAAGTTGTGGAATTGCCAGATGAGAAATTGCCAACGAAATTATATGAAGCTTCTATTTTAGAGGTAAAAGAAAAAGAGAGTAAAAAGATTGTCCAAGCGATAAAAATGCCATCTTATGTAATCTGCCTTGATTTAAAAGGTAAGGAAATGACGTCTGAAGAGTTTTCCAGAAAAATCGAAGATATTTCGCTAAAAGGAAATAGTAGTATTACTTTTGTCATTGGCGGAACTCTTGGTATGACAAAGGAAGTTTTGAATTTGGCAAATGAAAAAATTTGTTTTTCCAAAATGACATTTCCACATCAGTTAATGCGTGTGTTTTTATTGGAGCAGCTATTTCGAGCGTTTAAAATCGCACATCATGAGACATATCATTGGTGAGGAATTGACAAATTATGTAAAATATGATAAAATAAAGATATAAAATATGACAAGCTCTAGTCAGAAAATGAGCAGTTAGGAAAAGACATTTTTCCTTAATTAAAGGAGGCTATTATGAGAAAACGGTGCTTGATAGTATTGGCTACATTAATTCTGAGCTTCAGTTTAATGGGAGCTGGATGTGGTGAAGAAGTGGTTCCGAAAGAGAAAGAACTACAGATGCTTAGCCCTGTAGCTGGAAACTCTTTAGAAAGTACACATGAAATTGAGAGTTTCAAGTTCGTTACTACTTATGACACAGGCAAGTATGACCTCAAACGTTGGCGGATTACAGATTCAAAAATGATTAATATGGAGGCTCGGGTTGAAAATGTTCCTGAGGGTGCAACAGTATTGATTGAGCATGTTCATATAGACATGTCTTTAAAGTCCACAGATCCGCAGCTGGATGGACTTTCACAGGACAATATGGACGATTCTTTTCATGGTACATCTCAGGATGGATTTTTAGTAAGCCATGATTATTCTTATCAAAATAAGTTTGCAATTGAAGGGTTCAGTAAGGACCTGATTGATGGCTGGATGTTTGTGTGCGGAGATTATGGTTCAGGAAGCATAACGCAGGAACGTCTTACAGAAAAGAACTTAGTGCAGGATGGCGATGTTTATGCCAACAAGATGCAGGTTGTTTATGATGTGCTGGTAAAATATGCTGGAGAGCAATTTTACCATGTGGTATCAGTTTCCGATGAGTTCCTCATTCCTGTTTCAGAAGAATACGAGAAAGAAGCAGCAGAAGAATAAATGCGTCAAATCTAAAAATCAAAATAAGTAATGTTATTTAGCATCAAGCAAAAGAGAGCCAGACTGGTGAAATTCCAGTCTGGCTTTTCTGCATTTTCAGGGTGGAGACAGATTTCAAAAATTTTTTGAAAAAATAATTGATTTGAAATGAAATGTATGATATACTTACTTGAGTTATAAAATGGGGGAGGAGAGAAGCGTGAAGAAGATTGAAAATGAAGAACTGCAAGAAAAACTTGATTTTTTAGGTCTTAGCTTGGAAAAGTTGCCTAAATTTATTAGTGATGCAGAAGTTCCTAATTTCAATGTTTCAAGGATAAATAATGATAAAGACTTGAAAGTGTATAAATTTATTCCGATTGATAAAATCGAAATTTTGCTTACTCCTGCCTTGCGAAGTGATCCTATCAAAACAAAATATGCAGAAGCTGTGCCTTTAAAGTTTTTCTTGAATGAAGATGGCGATGAAGAAGAAATGATGTTTTTTAAAACATTTTCAAAAATTGTACGAACTATGTCAATTCAGGAAATTGAAAAAGTAGAAAAGTTGCAAGAAAGTTTTGAAGGAAAAGAACCATTTAAAGTAAAATATAATCGAGACCATTTATGGCAAATTTATTATTCAGATGTGGAAGACCGCTATTTTATGCTAGTTTGTACAAAGGAAGATACATTTTCTGAATTTTTATATTTGCTAAAAGCGCAAATTGAGTTTAGCAAAAAAAAGAAAAAAGATGCACCTAAAATTTATGTTCCAATTAATTATATGACTTATAGTGAGGAAATTTTGCAAAGAAGCGAAATCGCAGATTTGGAAAATTATTTGTGGTTGTTTACGAAAAATTGGCCTTTGATTTTTGAAGTGCATGATAGTCGAGGCGAATTTTCGGTGCAAATTGTGGGAGAAACATTTGTGTATCGCAATATAAAAAGTAGCTATAAAGTGATTTTGAAATCGACGCAAGAAGCGATTAAATTTTACAAATTGTTAAAAGCATTATTTATTTTGCAAACAGAAATCAAAGGGCAATATCATTTTGAAACAAGAATTGATAGTAATAACGGGCTTTCAATGTATTTATCTAAAGTGGAAATCACGTTTGATTCGCTTACACAATTTATTCGTAACGAATATTTATTGGCGAATTATGAAATTGAAAATCAAAATAAAACCATTGAAGAAATGGAAGAAAAATTGGTTAACTTGAAAAAGGATGTCAAAGAAAAAGAAGACGAATATTTGCAAAAACAAAAAGAAATTTCGACTTATTTAGAATGTAAAAAGACTTTTATTGGAAAAGTGAAATATTTTTTCAAGCTAGATAAAAAAGATAAATTAAAGAAGAATATGTCAAATGCAGAAATTGTGCCAGAGATGGAAAATGTCAAAATTGATACACAACCTTTGAATGTATACATGGAAGAGAAAAAGTTTTATACCATTGAGGACTTGGTAACGATTTATGCTTTGCATGAAAAAAGTGAAAAACGTTGTAAAGATTTAAAACAAGATTTGAAAGCCTTAGAATTAAAACTTGAAAATTTAATATCAAAAGTGAGAAATGCGAATCAATACATTGAAGAAATTGATAAACATAAAAAAAGCATTTTTGAATTTTGGAAATTTGCCAACAAAGATGAAAAACTAGCGATTGAAATGGGTGAAGAAGACGACCAAGAAAAAGACAAGAATCAAGTCAAAAAATCATTTGATTTTGAAATGGATTTTGAAAAATTGGGTGAAGAGGTTGACCAAATGCAACGTACTAAGTTGTCACATGAAGAAACAGATAGTGTTTTTATAGCCCAAACAGAATTGCTTTGGTACATCAACATGGTGCGTTCTAACAAAATCGTCAAATATGATTTGGAAATGGTTTTGGACAAACTAAAGGAAGAATTCAACGAAGATAGGCTCGTGATTGATACAGAGACATTTGATATTTTTGGTAATATTGAAGAAAATAATAATAAATTAAAATATATTGGAAATAGAAGTCACCGCGAATTTGAGAAAAGCAAATTCAAAATTATGAATATTAACCGAAAAATTGATGTGTTTGATTTTACAGAAAAAATGCAAAGTATTGTTAATTTTCTAGAAGGTGCGATGCCCAAAATTACATCTAAATTTGATATGCCACTTTATAAATTGGTTCCAATTTCTAATCAAATGGAAGAAAACGAATTTGAGATTTATAATATCGATATTGAAAATGAGTTAAGCGAATTTAAAGAAGATGGTGAAGGAGCCTATAATTTGATTTGCTTAAATTACAAAGAAGAAATGCCACTTTTGTATTATTCCAATATTATGTTTTATGATAATACGAACAAAACTTTGCCACTTGGTATGAATTTATCTTCTAAAGTTTTGGTGGATAATGAAAGATTGGAATTTTCACTTGTGAATAAAACAAAATTTAGAACAAATGGTTATTTTGGAAAAGACGATAATATGCCAAAATGTAAAGACATTTTTGTGTATGAATATGATGTGTCATTAAAAGCAGAAAAGGAAGAAATACCACAAGCTCCAATAGAGCCAGAAATTCATGAATTGGTAAAAGATTTAGATATTGAAAAAGAAGAACAGGCACAAATGGATTTATATGAAAATATTGACAGTCTAGAAGATTTAGAAGACCTTCCAGAAGAGCCAGTAAATACGATAACAGCGGTTGAAGATGTTGCTAATCAAGCAATTTTGCCAGAAGAAAAAGAGGTAGAAGAAACGATTTTTGATATTCCAGAGGAACCAGCAGGTGATTACGTTGATCCAAATGAACACATTCAAGAAGAAGTGGTAGAACAAAATAACGCAGAAGAACAGTTATTGAAAAAATCGAAAAAACTAATGAAGTTACAACAAAAATTAACAAGAGAAATGGAAAAGGAACAAAAAAAGGAAGAAAAAGCAAGGCAAAGATTAGAAAAGAAGGTAAATAAAGTGAAAAGAGGAAAGTAATATGATTACAAAAACGCAAATTACAGTACGTTATGCAGAAACTGACCAAATGGGAATTGTCCATCATTCTGTTTACCCAATATGGTATGAAGCAGCAAGAACAGAAGCCATCAAAAAAATTGGCATGAATTATTCTACTTTAGAGAGAAATGGTGTGATGCTTCCTTTGGTTGAACTGAATTGTAAATATAATGTTCCAGCAGAATATGAAGATGTTTTGACGATTATGGTAGAAATCGCAAAATTAACGCCAGCCAGAATTGTTTTTCATTATCAAATTTTTAAAAATGGAATAGAAAAACCAATCAACACAGGAAGTACTATTCATGCTTGGGTAGGAAAAGATTTAAAACCGATTAATTTGAAAAAACAATATCCAGAAATATTTGAGAAAATATTATCTGCATTAAACCAATAAAGAGGATGTAAAAATGAACAAATGTCTAGTAGCAATCGGAATAATTTTAGTGGCAATTGGGGTAAAATTAATTTATGATGCGCGCCCTATTGTTAAAATGTATTTTAGTTTTGGAGAAGAAAATGAAGCAGTATTAGGTTTAAAAATACTAGGCTTTATTAGCGCAATAATTCGGCGGAATTTTGCTCTATTTTAATTTTCAACTAGGAAATTAAGAAAGGAAATTGTACAGATGAAAATCATTTTTGAAAATCAAGAATATCAAATAGAACAAGGCGTAACAATTAAAGAAGCTTTTGATAAACAAATCAATACCTATGAAATAATTGCTGCAAGATACAACAATTGGATTGCTTCTTTAAATCAGCCAATTATGGAAGACGGAAAAATTAGTTTGATTAAAAGGCAAGAAAAAGATGGCAGAATTATTTATATTAGAGGTCTTCTTTATTTAATGAGTAAAACCATTGATGAGTTATATCCAGAATGTCATTTAACAGTTAATTATCAATTATCTAATAGTATGTTTTGCCAAACGGAAAATATCGAATTAACGGAAGAAATGATTGCTAATGTAAAACGTAAAATGCAAGAAACGATTGATAAGGATTTACCAATTCGTAGAATAGAAATGACAAAAGAAGAGGCAAAGGCATTTTATGCCAAAGAAGAAACGGTTCGAGGAAGACTTCAAACAGATAGCATTAAGGAAAAAATATCGTTATATTTTTGTGAAGATTATTATAACTATTTTTATGGCACGATGCCGATTTCAACAGGTTTTGCCAAAGCATTTGATTTGACGAAATTTAGAAATGGATTTTTGCTAGAATATCCAGCTATCAATTCATCAGAAGTAGTGAACAGAAATAAAGAATCTTTGAAATTAATTTCAGCAATGAAAGAATATGACGATTTATATAAATTAATGGAAATCAACACCGTTTATCGTTTAAATAAAAAAATTCAGGAAGGCAAAATCAAAGATTTAATTCTATTTTCTGAAGCTATTCATGAAAAGAAAATTGCTGAAATTGCGAGCAAAATTAAAGAGAGACAAAATATTAGGATGGTACTGATTGCAGGTCCTACTTCATCTGGAAAAACAACATTTGCAGGCAAACTTGGTATGGCACTTCGTGTACAAGGCATCAAACCAGTTACGATTTCAGTTGATAATTATTTTGTAGAACGTGAACAAAATCCAGTTGACGAAAACGGAAATTATGATTTTGAATGTTTAGAAGCCATTGATGTGGAATTATTAAATGAACAACTTTTAAGTTTGCTTATGGGCAAAGAAGTCGAGCTTCCCACTTTTGATTTTAAAACAGGACATAAACAATATTTGGGAAATAAACTAAAATTAAGAGAAGACGAAATATTAATTATTGAAGGAATTCATTGCTTAAATGATGAATTAACTAATCAAATCCCAAAAGAAAACAAATTCAAAGTTTATATTAGTGATTTAACGGTTCTTAACATTGATTATTATAACCGCATTTCAACAACAGATACAAGATTAATTCGTAGAATTTCGCGTGATTACCAATTTAGAAATTATTCAGCACTTCATACGTTGCAAATGTGGAATTCTGTGGGGAGAGGAGAGCAAAAATACATTTTTCCTTATCAAGAAGAGGCAGATTGCATGTTTAATTCGTCCATTCTTTATGAGTTGGCAGTACTAAAAGATTTTGTGGTTCCTCTTTTGCAAGAAATTGACAATTCTCATCCAGAATATGCAGAGGCAAAAAGATTAATCGAAATGTTGCAATATTTTGAGTCAGTAAAAGAAATAGATTTAATTCCAAATAATTCATTACTACGTGAATTTATTGGAGGTAGTATTTATGAATAAACGTGTCTTTACAGTAATTGACGAAGAATTTGTTTGTGAAAATTGTGGTAAGTTGGTGCCAAAACTTGGTTATTCCTGCAGAAATCATTGTCCTTATTGCTTGCATTCAAAACATGTAGATGTCAATCCAGGCGATAGAAGTGAAGAGTGTCACGGACTGCTAGAACCAGTTGGTTTAGAGATTGGCTCTAAAAAAGGATATGTCATTCTTTTTAGATGCAAGAGATGTGGTAAAACTACAAAAAATAAAGCTGCTGAAGATGATAATATGGAAAAAATTATTGAGTTATCTACAAAACAAGATAGCTGTTAGCGAGAAACGAGTGGTACACATATTTTAGGTCATTTTTAATTAAATCGAAAAATAGTAAAAAAGGAGGGCTAAATATGAAAAAAAAGACAATTTTGCGAGTTATAATTTTGCTATTGATTATTTTGTGGATGCTAGCAGTATTTGGCTTTTCTAACCAAAATGGAGAACAGTCTAGTAATTTGAGCCGAGAAATCGCGAGTAAAATAGTGAAAACGGAAGAACAAATTGATCTCATAGAACCTTATATTAGAAAATTAGCACATTTATCGGAATATGCGTTGCGGCGGAATGCTATTTATGGCAATGGCACTTACCTTTCAAATTTCAGATAAAAAAAGAATGTTGTATTCTTTTCTTATTGGAATAGAATATGCTATAATAGATGAAGTACATCAATTGTTTATTGACGGAAGAGCAGGAAAGGTTACAGATGTTTTGATTGATTCAGTTGGTGTAGCACTTGGAATTTGTACTTTAATGTTTGTATACATACTGATGAAGAAGATACTAGCTAAGCGAAAGGAAGGCGTTTAAAAATAAAAAAAAGCAAGACAATCAAAGGATTTTTAGGGATAATTTTTATCTTATGGTTTATGACAATTTTTTTATTTTCAAATCAAACAGGACGTGAGTCAAGCAAAGTGAGTGATAAAGTTACAAGAGGTTTGCTAGAAACGGTAAAAGGCTACCCAGTAACCAATACGCAAGTAGATAATTGGGAATTATATGTCCGAAAATCAGCACATTTTGTTTTATTTGCAGTTGGTGGTTTTTTGATTTATTTGATTTCAGAATGTTATATGAAACTAAAAAATAAATTTCTTTTTTCCATCTTTTTGGGCATGTTAATTGCTTGTTTTGATGAGTTTCATCAATTGTATTCAGTGAGCCGAGGGCCAAGTTTTTTTGATGTAAAATTAGATACATTTGGTGTTATATGTGGCGTATTCGTAGCATTTATAACAATAAATATCGGAAGAAAAATTCATAAAAAATATAAAGGAGTGAAACAAGTTTATGATAAACTTCAAACAAATCATAGCAAAAAAAATTGCAAAAGTGGTTGACTTAAGTGAAAAAGAATTAGAAGAGTATGTAGAAGTACCACCAAATCAAGAAATGGGAGATTATGCATTTCCTTGTTTTAAGCTTGCCAAAACTTTAAGAAAATCACCACCAGAAATTGCGAGTGATTTAAAAGAAAAAATTGAGGTGGGAGACGAAATTGCAAGTGTAGAAATTGCAGGTGGCTATTTGAATTTTAAAGTAAATTCTTTGTTACTTGTCCAAACAGTCTTAACTGAAATTGACGAAAAACAAGAGAACTATGGTTCTTCTGAAATTGGAAATGGCAAAAATATTATTGTGGAATATTCTTCTCCGAATATTGCTAAGCCTTTTCATATTGGACATTTACGAAATACGATTATTGGGAGTAGTTTATATAAAATTTATCAATTTTTGGGTTACCATGTAATAGGCATTAATCATTTGGGCGATTATGGTACGCAATTTGCCAAACTAATTGAAGGTTATAAAAGATGGGGCGAAGAATACGATTTTGCAAACAATCCAATTGAAGATTTGACCCAAATTTATGTCAGAATTAGTGATTTATGTAAAGAGGACGAAAATGTTTTGGAAATTTGTCGTGAGAATTTCAAGAAGCTAGAAAATGGGGATTCTTATTGCATGGATTTGTGGACAAGATTTCGTGATTTGAGTTTGAAGGAATTTCAAAAAATTTATGATTTGTTGGATGTCAAATTTGATTCTTGGAATGGTGAATCTTTTTATATTGATAAAATTCCTGAAATGGAAACAAGGTTAGAGAAAGCAGGTGTTTTAATAGAATCAGAAGGTGCCAAAATTGTTGATTTAGAAGATAAAGGACTTGGCGTTTGCATGGTTCGAAAAGCAGATGGTACTACGATTTATGCAACAAGAGATTTGGCAGCGATTTTGTATCGAGCTCAAAACTATGATTTTGATAAATGTTTGTATGTGGTGGCATATGAGCAAAACTTACATTTTAAGCAGATTTTTGAAGTAGCAAAATATTTAGGGATTCCAGAAAAATGTGTCAATGGTTTAGAGCATGTTCGTTATGGAATGACACGATTAGCAAGTGGTAAAATGTCAACTCGTGAAGGAACAGCGATTAAAGTAGATGATTTGTTAAAAGAAGCAATTACAAGAGTTGAAACCATTATGAATGAAAAAAATCCAGATATGCCAAACAAAAAAGAAGAAGCAGAAAAAATCGGAATTGGTGCTGTGATTTTTAATAATTTGTGTAGCAATATTATAAAAGACCAGATTTTTGATTGGGATACAGTACTTAATTTTAATGGCGAAACAGGGCCGTATATTCAATATGTTTATGTACGTACCAATAGTGTCATGGAAAAAGCAGGCTATGAGCCAAATTTGAAAGATGTGGATTTTGCATTATTGACAGATACACAAAGTTTGAA
>CATLEX010000021.1 GCA_949927455.1 uncultured Clostridia bacterium | reverse complement strand
ACAGCAAATACAAATACAGCCTATAAAGTAATACATCAACAAATGAATGTAAATGGAAGTGGTTGGACAACAGTAGAGACAGAAAACAAAACAGGAACAACAGACACAAATGTAACACCAGCAAGAAAAAGTTATACAGGATTTACAAGTCCGGCAGCACAAACAAAATCAATAGCACCAAATGGAAGCATGGTAATAACGTATCAATATACGAGAAATCGATACACAATTTCGTACAATTCAAACGGTGGAAGTGCTTGCACAGCAACAACAGCTTACTATGGACAAAGTGTGTCAATGCCAACACCAAGTAGAACAGGATATACCTTTACAGGATGGAGTACGAAATATACAACAATGCCAGCACAGAATGTGACAGTAACAGCAGGCTGGAAACAAGATATTCCACTTGCAACAAGTGCCATCGGCACAGGAACTTACGGGCAGAAGGCGAACTACTCCGCTAACGGAGTAACTGACTGGGAGATATTCTATAATGATGGAACATATATCTACCTAATTGCAAAGAGTGTTGTTCAAAATAGTAGATTAAATAGAAATTCATATATAAGTACAAGTGGGAGCTATTATGTATATGCAAACGCTCCCGATGTGCTAGTAGATTGGATGAATAATACAAGTTATTGGACAGCATATGCAAGTGGATTTAGTGGAGCAATTGCTTATGGTGGACCTACAGCAGATATGTTAATGGCAAGTTATAACGAAGCTATGGGAACAGACAAAAAATATGCAAGCTATCCAACTTTAAGTAATAGGCATCCTTGGTGTTGTGGTGATTACTATTGGCTAGCTACAAAGAAACAAAGTGGGAGTTACATTGCATGGTCTTTGAAACAGGGCTATAATAGTGTGGGAATCTATGATACTAGTAAAACGGATGGATTAGGACTACGACCAATAGTGCGTTTGCCTGCGGGGGTAAAGGCTCAGAAAGGCAGCAATGGTACGTGGAATTTCTCAATGTAGATTGACCTTGAAGAAATAAAAACAAAAGATGGATCGCTTAAGGGCAATCCATCTTTTGTTTTTAAAATTTTCAATTTGT
The DNA here is from genome assembly GCA_949927455.1 of uncultured Clostridia bacterium. Classification (GTDB taxonomy): domain Bacteria; phylum Bacillota; class Clostridia; order TANB77; family CAG-508; genus Scatovivens. The sequence goes on along the minus strand of CATLEX010000021.1, from coordinate 22,235 downwards.
TCCGATTTTTTAGAAAAAACGAGAAAATTAAGTACAATGCATATGCGCAAGTTTGCGTATTTTGTGTAAGAGAATTGGAAAGCACAGGTAGTGGCTCTACATACAGTTTTACTTTTTAAGTTAAAGAAAAAATATACATTTTTAAATATTGTTGAAAAATCCATAAAAATAGCGGTTTTCTTATGCCATATGTTTTTTGTGCTCTAAAAATTAAGTAAAAATAGCTTAAATTGATTTTGTAGAAGTTTTAGGGATTTTTTATTAATTTTTAGGAAAAGACGCTTGTTAGGACGTTTTGCGAAAAGATTGATTTTTTTAGGATAATAAAAACTCTTTTCCAACTTAAGAAGCATTTATCAGTTCTTAAGAATTTCCAACAAACTCTACTTGCAAGTAGCGAGTGGATCCGCAAAATTTGCCTATAACCAAATTTTTATTGGATGAAGGATAAAGAAAGTCTTTTTCTAAAGGACTTTCTTTTTTTTGATATGTATGATACAATAATAAAAATAAAGGAGCTGAAAATGAGATTTCCATTGAAAATTTTAAACAAAAAGAAATTTGTGTTATGTTTTATAAATGCGTTTATGACAAATTTATTTTTTTATATAACACCAGCGCTGTTAGCATATTTTACGAGAGAACCATTTACTTTGGAAAAATTGAAGTATTTGATTTTATCGATTGTTGTGTCAAAAACTTTGGCAGTTAGTTTAAACCATATTTGGATTTTATATGTTTTGAAATTTGAGAATGAATATGCCAAAGATTTGCAATTAGCGTATTTTAGGAGAATTGTCAAAATGAAACCAAATGGGCTTAGCCAAGTACATAATGGTTTTTTGAAAAGACAAATTGATGTGATTGCGCAGGAGGGAGAAGAGTTGCTAGAGCAGATTTTTGAAACAGTAAGTGGTTGCACAATTTCGATTGTGATGTTTCTGACACAAGTTATTCATCAAGATGTGCAAATGTTTTGGATTTGTTTGGCAATGATTGCCTCCATGGTACTTTATAATTTATGGCTTGGAAAGAAATATGTTGCTGTGCAAGAAAAATTTAATGATTCATATGCCAAATATAATTCTAGTTATGTAGATTTTTTGCAAAATGTGAAAACAGTGAAAAGGCTAAATGCAAGTCAGTTTGCAGAGAAGAAAAATGAAGCATTATTTCAAAAAGCTTTGCCTAGCTTAAATAAAATGAATTTGTGTTTTTCATTTCGTTCCAATGGAATTAGTGCATTTACGAACATAATGTATGTTGCTGTGCTGATTAATTTATATTTTAAAATGCAAGATGGGGCTAATATTCTCTCTAGTTTGCTGTTTTATGGAAGTATTTTTAATTTATTAACAGGAGAACTTAAAAGCTTAACTTTTTTGTTTGTGCATTTTAATAAATTTCAAGCGGCAAGTAATCAAGTAGAAAAAATTGTTGGTCCAGATGAGCCCAATCATATTATTGAGGATTGGAAAAAGATAGAAATTTATGATTTGAAGTTTCAATATAAAAAGGATGCAGAGCTTACTATTTCTATTCCACATTTTGAAATGAAACGAGGGGATAAAATCAGTATAATAGGAAAATCGGGACAAGGAAAAACGACGTTTTTAGGCATTTTAGCGAGAGATATGGAAATCACAGAAGAGAGTTATCAGATTGATGGAAAAAGTGTGAATGGCAATTTGGATTTAGCGTATATTTCACAAGAGATTGATTTGTTTGATTTAACGGTTCGTGAAAATTTATGCTTGGGGCAAAAAATAGAAGATGAAAAGTTGCTAGAGTATTTGAAAGAAGCAGGATTAGAAGAATGGGTTAATCAATTAGAAAATGGTTTAGATACAGTTGTTGGTGAAAGAGGACTAAAGTTGTCTGTTGGACAAAAACAAAGGCTGAATCTGATTAGAGGAATTTTGCTGGATAAAGAATTGTATTTTTTGGATGAGCCAACTTCTAATTTAGATAAAGAAACCGAAAAATTAATGGTTCATTTTATGGAAAAATATTTGAAAGATAAAACAGTTGTGATTGTGACGCATAGGGAAGAAATTAGAAGAATTTGCAACAAGCATTATGAGTTTGAGGGAAATCAAATGAGAGAATGTGCTGTATTACACTAGATATGGAAAGGAATTAGGAGAAAATTATGGAGGAAAATAGAAAAGACAGAAAAGACAGAACAGATATTACAATACAAACTTATGACAGTATTGTGAGTGAATATATTGCTTATTTTAAAACAAAAGACTTAAAAGGCAAAGTGCAATTTCAAAGGGAAATCGATTTTTTATGTTCTGAATTAAAGGATAGTGCGAAAATTTTAGATGTAGGAACAGCTATTGGCGATTATCCTAAGTATTTAACAGAAAAGTGTGATAAAAATTTTGAAGTAGTTGGGATAGATTCATCAAAAAATATGATAAAAGAGGCTATAAAAAATGCACCAAAAGCAAAATTTGAAGTAATGGATATGAGAAATTTAACATTTTGCAAAAAAGCATTTGATGCTATACTTTGTTTTGCAACGTTAATTCATGTAGATGATGAAACATGTATCAAAGTTTTGGATAAATTTCACGAAATTTTAAAAAGTAATGGTATGATAATTATTAATGTGCAAGAGTGGTTGGGAGAAGAAAAGGAAAAATTTGTTGATGAACCATTTAATGCTAAGTATAAAACCTATTATAATCACTATAAAAAGGAATTTTTTATAAAATATTTCCGAAATAAAAATTATGATATTTTAGATTTTTATGATAATCCGATTTTTAATTCTTCTATTTTGCAAAAAGAATGGATGGAGGAAAATCAGTTTTCGATAATAGTAAGGAAAAAAGGAGAAAGCTTATGATTAAAAATATTATTTTTGATTTGTCAGAAGTAATTATATTTGGTTACTATGGTACAGAGGATTTGGTAGAGAAAAAATATAAAATAACAGCAAAGGAATTTTTAGCGCAAAGAGAGATTTACAATGATTTGTTTTTAGAAGCAATGAGGGGTAATGGTACAGAAGAAGCATATTTTGCCGAGTTAGTAAAAGAAACGAATTGGGAAATAACGCTAGAAGAGTTGAAGAGCACTATAAGAGAGAATTTGAATAGGCAAATCGAAGGAACGATGGAGATCATTCAAAAACTAAAAGGAAAATATCAATTAATTTTACTTTCAGACCATATAAAAGAATGGGCAGATTATATTGTGGAAACAAATCAGAACTTACAAATTTTTGACTCTATATTTTTCTCGTATGAATTAGGAAAATTGAAATCGGATGCTGGAACTTTTCAATTTGTGTTAGAAAAATTAAAAATTAATCCAAGTGAAACGGTATTTATAGACGATTATGAAAAAAATATTGAAATGGCAAAAGCGCAAGGAATTCATGGGATTTTGTTTCAAAATGCTAATCAATTGCAAGAAGAACTGAAGAAAAAATATAGGATAGAAATAAATTAAGAAGGAGAAAAAGAAATGAAAATAACTTTTATTGGAACTGGAACAATGGGGAGTTTAACGAGATGCAATACAAGCGTGTTGATAGATGATATTTTGTTTGATATAGGAATGGGAACTATTAAGCAAATCGGAAGATTAAAAATAACACAAAATCAATTTGTTATTTGGTCATTTCACATTTTCATGCTGACCATTTTTTAGATATTCCTAATTTGTTGATTGGAAGTAAAGAAATTAGAAAAGAAAAAGAACAAAAATTGACAATCATAGGTCCAACTGGTTTGCGAAAAAAAGTAATGGATTTAATGAGTTTTACACATGGCGATGGAGATCAACATAAATATGATAAAATAGAAGAAAAATATAATATTGAATTTGTAGAATTGAAAAATGAGGAGCAATATTGTGCACTCAATTTTAAATTAACAGCATTGGCTCTGCAACATGGAAATTGCGTTCCTGTGAATGGCTATATTTTAGAGAAGCAAAATCAAAAAATTTCCTATGTATGTGATACTACTTTTTGTGAAAATTTTGATAAAATTTGCCAAATATCAGATTATATTTTGTTAGATGTCAATGGCTTAGAAACGACAAAATCGCATATGGGATTACAGGATTTGAAAAAGGTTTGTACAAATTATCCAAAGTGTAGATTTTATGCTGTTCACAGAGCAGATTATGACATAGAAAGAAGTGATCAAATTGCTTTTCCAAAGGATGGAGAAATATTAGAAATAGAGGAGTAGAGATGAAGAAAGTTTTATTTGCAACAACCAATCCAGCAAAAATTAAAAAATATAAAAAAGAACTAGAAAAAAGAGATGTTGAAGTTTTAACGATTAATGATTTGAATAAAAATGTGAAAGTTGAAGAAAACGGAAAAGATGCGATTGAAAATGCGCAGCTAAAAGCAAAAGCATTTTATGAGGTAACAGGAATTGCAACCATTGGAATGGATAATTCTTTATTTATTGCAGGAATTCCAGAGGAAAAACAGCCAGGAACACATGTTAGAAGAGTAGGAGGAAGGGAACTAACAGATGAGGAAATGATTGAATATTATACAAATTTAACAAGAGAATATGGTGGAAAACTGACAGCAAAATGGATTTTTGGTTTGGTTGTTTATAATGAAAAAGGGGCAAAAAAATATAGTTGGAGCAAAGAGCATTTTTATTTTGTGGACACACCATGCAAAAAGAGAAATCCAGGTTATCCACTAGATTCTATTTCCATTTTGCCAGAAAATGATAAATATTTTTTAGAGTTGACAGACGAAGAGAAAGAGAAAATGAAACAAGATACGAAAGACAATGAGGTAGTTGAGTTTATTGTAAAACATTTATAAGGAGAATGGAGAATGAAAATTGGAATTGATTTAGATGGTGTTGTGATTGATAGCGAAAAAGGTCTTAGAACTTATGCAGAAATTTTTGACAATGATATTTTGAAGGGAAATCATTTGGTAAACAAACAGGAAATTAGGGTACAAGATAGATATGATTGGACAGAGGAACAGCAAAAAGAATTTATTACAAACTATCTTTTGAAAAACTCCAAAGATAGTCATTTAATGGCAGGTTTTAAAAAGGTGTATCATTTGTTAAAAGCAGAGCATGAATTTGTTGTCATTACGGCAAGAGGCGGATTTGTCAAAGAAATGAAAGAGGATGCCATTAGAATTTTGCAAGAAAATGGAATTGAGTTTGATAAATATTATTGGAAAGTAGAAGACAAATTGGAAATTTGCCAAAAAGAAAAAGTGGATTTGATGATTGATGATAATTGGAAAATTATAAAAAAATTGTCTGAGAATAACATCAAGACTTTGTACTTTCGAGATACGAATTTGATAAAATTGCCAGAAAATGAATATATCAAAGAAGTTAGTTATTGGGGAGAAGTTTATCGTTATTTGAAAAAAGATGGATTGAATTAAAATTTTATTGCAGAATAAATTGTTATATGATAGGATAAAAGTAACAATTTATAAAAAGGAGGAGCAAACAAATGAATAAAAAGAAGATAAAACAAAGTATTTATATCATTGTTGAATTGGTTGCACTTATATTGATTTTTGTAATTACTAAGATTTTTACAAATCCGTCAGAACTAAAATCTATTCGTTCATACAAACAATTAGAAACATTTTATGAAAATGAAAGTGATGTGCCAGAATGGACAAAAATATTTTTGTCACCATTTTACTTGTTTTCAGGGATATTTAATTATAGTTCGCCAATCAATTTAGCACAAAGAGTTGATACTTTTGAAACAACAATTTTTAATACAGCAGATATGAAAGGAGAAGAAGGTTTTTCTTCCAAAGATTACTCGACAACTAACATTCAAGTCGAAAATGTAGACGAAGCAGATATTACTAAAACTGATGGGGACTACATTTATTCTATTTCAGAAACCAATGTTGTGATTACTGATGTACGAGAGCCAGAAAATATAAAATTGGCAGCTAAAATTGAACAGGGAAGAGAAATTCCAGAAGAGCTGATTTTGTACCAAAATCAATTAGTAATTATTTCTTCTTTTGAAGATAATAATCAATTAGCATCATATTCTTATTATAATGGTCATAGTAATAGTACAGTGGTGAGCGTGTATGATATAGCAGATAAGGAACATCCACAGTTGCAAAAAAGTTATACATTATATGAACCATATAATACATCAAGATGTATAGAGGGAAAATTGTATGTATTTGCGTCTGGTAGTTTAAGGAAAGACGATGACGACAATATTATTGCTTATTATACCGAAGACAATCGTAAGTGCGAGATGCCTTTAAAAGATATTCAATATTTGAAAGATGTCAAAACTAATCAGCAAACTTTAATTTCATGTTTGGATTTGCAAAACCCAGTTTCAAAAGTTGATGTGAAATCTTATTTAATGGATATCAGTAATTGCTATGTATCACAAAATGCGATTTATTTGTTAGATCAGGATTACGAAAATGATCATTTTCCAATTGCCCAAATTTTTGGATGGAAAGGAATTTTTGGTTTAGTAGATTATGAAAACGATTTTTCTTACCAAACCCAAATATATAAATTTAATATTCTAGAAAATGGAGCTGTTTGTTATGCTGCCAAAACAAAAGTGGATGGTAAAACCATTAATCAATTTTCGCTAGATGAATACAAAGATTATTTAAGAGTGGCATTATATGACGAAAAAGGCTCAAGAGTTGTGACGTTTAATCAGGATTTAAAGCAACTTGGGAAAAGCGATTATGTGGCAAAAGGTGAGCAAATGTATTCTTCTCGATTTTTGGGAGATAAAGCTTATTTTGTAACTTATAGAACGACTGACCCATTGTATGTGGTAGATGTAAGTGTGCCAGAAAAGCCAACGATTTTGGGAGAATTAAAAATACCAGGTTATAGTACTTATTTGCATCCTTATGATGAAAATCATTTAATTGGAATTGGCATGCAGACAAAAGAGCAAGTAATTCGAAATGCAAGTGGAAGGGGAAGTTCTACAGTAGCTACTATTATAGGAATGAAAATGGCTTTGTTTGATGTATCAGATGTTAATCATCCAGTTCAGATTTCAGATACTGTGATTGGGGACAGCAGAACAACTTCAGCGATTTTAACAAATCACAAAGCTTTGCTTTTCTCAAAAGAGCGAGAATTACTTGCTATTCCAGTCAACAATTATGCAGAAGATTTCGAAGTGCAAGCAAAAGCTGATTCGTATACTAATGTAATTCAAGCTTATGCTTCTCGTGCTAAAAATTATATTTCAGAAGGCTATTTTGTATATCATCTAAATATAGCAGATGGATTTCAATTAAAAGGCATTATCAATCACGATAAAACTAAAGCTAAGTATTCATATAATAATAATTCAAAATTGCTAAGAGGCTTATACATTGACCAAAATTTATTTACAGTTTCAGAAACAGCGATTAAAGTAAATCGACTAGAAAATTTAGAATTAATCAAGGAATTAAAATTAAATAATTAGGAGGAAAAATTATGGAAAAAAATAAGTCACCATTTAATGCAGCAGCACTAACGCTAGGAATTATTTCAATTGTGACAGCTTTGTTTTGGTATTTGTCGTTGCCAACTGGAATTTTAGGGATTGTATTTGGCGTAAAAGGCATTCGAAAAACGGGGAGCAAAGTTGCCAAAGCAGGAATGATAACAGGTATTGTTGGTATATCCATCTGTATGTTTATATATTGCTTTATTTTAGGATTATACTTGATTTCAGAACTTTATTAAAGAAAAAGGTGTGAAACAATGAAAATTTTAGAAATTATTTTAATTGGAATTGGTTTAGCAATGGATGCGTTTGCGGTGTCCGTGTGTAAACGGTTTATCCATGAAAAAATTAGACTGGAAGAAAGGAATTGTAATTGCATTATATTTTGGAGTTTTCCAAGCGATTATGCCTGTAATAGGATATTTTTTACGGATTTGCTTGTGAAAATTTCGTAGAAAGCATTGACCATTGGATTGCATTTTTGTTATTGGTTATTATTGGTGGTAATATGGTAAAAGAAGCCTTTAGCACAGAAAGTGAAAATGCTAATGACAAAGTGGATATAAAAACCATGCTAATTTTAGCAGTTGCAACAAGCATTGATGCTTTAGCAGTTGGTGTTACATTTGCATTTTTTAAAATTAATTTATTATTTGCAGTGTCAATCATAGGTATTGTGACTTTTGTTTTATCGCTGATTGGCGTAAAGATCGGCAACCAATTTGGAAGTAAATACGAAAATAAAGCGGAGCTTATGGGGGGGTTAATTCTGATTTTAATTGGTTTTAAAATTTTATTGGAGCATTTAGAAATTTTATAAAAAGTAGAAAATAGCGAGGAGGAAATTTATGTTTTTAGCGTTTTTATTAATTGTAGTTGGATTTATATTTTTAATTAAAGGAGCAGATTTTTTAGTAGAAGGTGCAAGTAATATTGCCAAACGTTTTCACATACCTGAAATCATTATTGGGCTAACCATTATTTCTATTGGAACCTCTATGCCAGAATTGTTTGTGAGTATTACTTCTGCTTTAGAAGGCTATTCTGATATGGCGATTGGAAATATTATTGGTAGTAATATTGCAAATTTATTGCTGATTTTAGGTGTATCTTCAATGATTAAATCCATTCGTTTTCAACGAGAAACAAGGCTGATTGAAATTCCGATTTGTTTGGTTATTACAGTTCTTTTCATGTGGATGTGTAACCAAGGAAAAGATGTTACAAAAGTAGAAGGAATTGTTTTAATTGTTTTGTTTATCTTATTTATTGGTTATACGATTTTAATGGCGTTTAAAGGGGAAGAATTTGACAAAGAAGAAGGAGAGAGTAAAGAGACAGAAGAACTTCAGACCAATCCACTCAAAGATTTAATTTCTGTATTTGTTGGAATTTTGGCACTGAAAATTGGTGGAGATTTAGTAGTTGATAATGCGGTAAAAGTGGCAGAATTCTTTCATTTGAGCGAAAAAATAATCAGTGTTACGATTTTGGCTGTTGGAACGAGTTTGCCAGAATTGGTAACAAGTGTGTCTGCTGCGATAAAAGGAAAAAGCGATATTGCAATTGGAAATATTATTGGTTCTTGTATTTTTAATATGTTATTGATTATTGGTGTGTCAGCAGTGATTAAGCCAATTATGTATAATGTAAGTTATAACAAAGATTTAATCATCTTAATTGTGGGAACAGCTATTTTGGCTTTATTTCCAGCAATTCCGCCAAAAAATGAAATGAGCAGAATGAATGGAATTATTTATGTTTGTTTATATGTGGGCTATATGGTAAGTTTGTTTTTGGCATAAAAAATAGTTGACTTTTTGTAAAATTTGAGATAAAATATAAGAAATAATCAAAAACAGAGATAAAGAGGAGTACATCTAAGTCTTCTAGATAAGAGAAAAGAAGTGATGCGCTGAGAGCTTCTGCTAGAAAAGATAGATGGAAGGTAGCTTTGGAGTTGGTAGAGTGAAAAGTTATTTTCAAAAGTAGCTTTGCCCGTTTGAGAAACGTTAAAATCTCATTTAAGAGAAAAGATGAGATAATCTTAAAACTAGTTTATTTCGTTTTTTAAATTAGGTGGTACCGCGGATTTTAAGCCATTCGTCCTATGGATGAATGGCTTTTTTGCATAATTTTGATATTTTTATAATATCGGCAAGCGAAATTTTGTTAGTAAGGAGGAATTTTTATGTTAAATGACAAATTTAATCCAAAAGATTTTGAAGAGAGATTGTATACAGAATGGGAGAAAAAAGGCTATTTTAAGCCTTCAGGGGACAAAACAAAAGAACCATATTGCATTATGATGCCACCCCCAAATGTAACTGGTAAACTTCATATGGGGCATGCATTAGATGGCACTATTCAAGATATTTTAATTCGTTTGAAAAGAATGCAAGGATTTGATACTTTGTGGCTTCCTGGAACAGATCATGCTTCGATTTCAACAGAAATGAAAATCGTTCAAAAACTGCAAGAGGAAGGCAAAACAAAGCAGCAATTGGGTCGTGAAAAATTTTTAGACGAGGCTTGGGATTGGACCCATGAATATGGCGGTATGATTCAAAGGCAACAGCGTAAACTTGGCTGTTCTTGCGACTGGGAGAGAAATCGTTTTACGTTAGACGAAGGAATGTCAGATGCGGTTTTGGAACAATTTGTGGAATTGTACAAAAAGGGTTTGATTTACAAAGGAACCAGAATGGTAAATTGGTGTACAAATTGCAATACTTCTATTTCAGATGCTGAGGTTGAGTACAAAGAAGAACCTTCTCATTTGTGGCATATTCGCTACAAGATTACAGGAACTGAGAATGAGTATTTGACAGTTGCCACAACACGTCCTGAAACGATGCTTGGAGATACAGCAGTTGCGGTTCACCCAAAGGATGAGCGTTACAAAAATTTAATTGGAAAAACTTGTATTTTACCTATTATGAACAAAGAAATTCCAATTGTAGCAGACGATTTTGTAGAAATGGAGTTTGGAACTGGTTGTGTTAATGTTACACCATTTGGTACACAAATCTTGAAACATTTGAAATTAAAGAGGTTTGTGGAATTGATAACTAATTATTTTAATGAGAATAGAAGGGAGTTAGTAGTATGTTAGATAAAAAATATAATGCAGAGGAAAAAGAAAAGAAGTGGCTAGACTACTGGAAAGATAATAAAATTTATGAATTTAAAAGAAATGACAAAGAAGTATATTCAATAGATACACCACCACCAACTGTTAATGGAAAAATACATATAGGACATATATTCTCATATACTCAAACGGAAATGTTGGCTAGATATAAAAGATTAAGAGGATATAACATTTTTTATCCATTTGGGTTTGATGATAATGGATTACCTAGTGAAAGATTAGTAGAAAAAGAACAAGGTAAAAGAGCTCACGAAATTGGTAGAGAAGAATTTTCAAAATTATGCTATGAAACTACTGATAAATATGAAGCTAACTTCCAAGAGTTATTTAGTAAAATGGGAGTAAGTACAGATTGGGATATACATTATAAAACAGTTAGTCCTTCTACTATAAAAATAAGCCAAGCATCATTTTTAGATTTAAAAGAAAAAGGACATTGTTATCATAAAGAAAGTCCAGCATTATGGTGTAATGAATGTTTAACATCAATAGCACAAGCAGAATTAGAAACAAAAACAATAAAAACAACTTTTAACTATGTTAATTTTAGAACTGTTGAAGATAATGAAGAATTTACTATTGCTACAACTAGACCAGAATTATTACCAGCCATTGTATGTGTATTTGTTAATCCAGAAGATGAGAAACATAATCATCTAATAGGAAAAACTGCTCATATTCCAGTTATAGATGTAGAAGTTCCTATAATGGGAGATGAAAAAGTTGCTATAGACAAAGGTACAGGAGTTGTTATGTGTTGTACTTTTGGAGATCAAACAGATATTGAATGGTGGAAAAAATATAATTTACCATTAAAATATATTTTCACAGACAATGGAAGAATAATTGATTCAGTTCCAAACTATGGTGGATTAAAAATAAAAGAGGCAAGAAAACAAATAATCGAAGATTTGCAAGCTGGGGGATATATAGTAAAAATAGAAGAACTAGAACACGAAGTTCAAACACACGAAAGATGTGGAAAAGAAGTTGAATATTCAGTAATGAAACAATGGTTTATTGATATAATGAATCACAAAGAAGATTTCATTAGAATAGGAAATGAAATTAAATGGCATCCATCATATATGCACTCTAGATATGATGAATGGGTAAATAATGTTGCTTGGGATTGGTGCATATCAAGACAAAGATATTTCGGAGTTCCATTCCCAGTATGGTATTGTAAAGAATGTGGTGAACCTATATTTGCAAATGTTGAAGATTTACCAGTTAATCCATTAGTAGATTTACCAAAAGTTGATAAATGTCCTAAATGTGGCTGCAAAGAATTTGAAGCAGAAACAGATGTAATGGACACTTGGGCAACATCTTCTGTAACTCCACTTATCAATATGAAATATGGAGAAAAAGAAAATTATGAAGATATTTTAAAACCTATGAGTTTAAGAACAAATGCAAGTGAAATTATTAGAACTTGGGATTTCTATACAATCGTTAAGAGCTTTTATCATTTCGGACAAAGACCTTGGGATAATGTAATGATTTCTGGTTTTGTTATGGCTAACAAAGGTGAAAAAATAAGTAAGAGTAAAGGTAATAGCAAACACGAACCAATGGATTTAATAAAACAATATTCTGCTGATGTAATTAGATATTGGGCAGGAACAGGTAGATTAGGAACAGATATTGTGTTTAGTGAAGAAACATTACTTCGTGGAAAGAAATTAGTAAATAAAATTTGGAATGTTTCTAAATTTATCGAAATGCACTTAACAGATTATGAAGATAAAGAATTTAAAGATTTTGAATATGTTGATAAATGGATATTAGGTCGCTTTCAAGAAATGGAAAAACAATTTATTGACTATTTAGAAGAATATGAAGTTGGATTAGCTTTGAATATATTAGAAAAGTTTTTCTGGGAGTTCTGTGATAACTATATAGAAATTGTAAAACATAGATTATATAGACCAGAAGAATTTGGAGATATACCAAGATATAGTGGGCAAAAAACAGTATATACATTATTATATAAGTTATTACAAGACTTTAGTATATTCTTCCCATTCATAACAGAAGAAATTTTCCAAGAACTATATCATAGCCATCCTTCTATTCACACTACAGAAATAAAACCTTTGGATTATGATTTTAACAAGGAAATAGAATTAGGAAATCAAATGATAGAAATTATAAGTCAAGCTAGAGGAGCAAAAACAAATAACAATGTATCATTAAAAACTCCTATAAAGAAATTATCAATAGGAGCAAGTGAAGAATTAAAAGATGCTATAGAGAAATCAATAAAAGATTTTAAAGCTACTCTATTCATTGAAAATTTAGAAACAAAAGTAATTGATAAAGATTATGAAGTTTATGATATAGAATTAGATTTAGAAGAAAAAGAATAATAAATAAATTGAGCCAGAAGTATCAAATTTAGATTTGATATGGAGGCTCTTTTTTTAATGCAAAAATGGAGGTGGAATAAAATGTGGCAGTTTATATTAGGTCTATTTATTGGTGCTAGTGTATCGCTTTTTTTATATGCAATGATTATTATAGGCAAAAGGAGTGATTTATGGAATGAATGAAGAAAATAAGATTGGATATTATGCAATCATTCCATCAACAGTTTTATTTAATGAAAAGATTAAAGCAAATGAAAAATTGCTATATGCACTTATAACAGTATTATCAAATAAAGAAGGATATTGCTTTGCATCAAATAAATATTTAGCAAATTTACTAAAAGTACAACCTCATACAGTTTCAATTTGGGTTTCTCATTTAAGAGAACTAGGATTTGTTTGTTTAGATATTATCAAAAATGATAAGGGAGAGGTTATACAAAGGAGAATTTATCCAAATGATGTACCCTATGTCATAAATAAAACATACCCCTCTATCACAAATAAGACAGAGGGTATGTCACAAAAAGGACAATATAATAATATAAGTAATAATAATATAAATAATGATAAGATAGATAGATTATTTAATTATATAATAGATAAAGAAAATGAAGTTCCAGAAGAATTTTCAGATGTAGAATATAGTGAAATAATTGTAGCATTAAAAAGATATGAAATGTTTTATTCTAAAGAATCCATATCATATATGGCTAAAGATAATTTACAAAAAATTAAAGAACTAACATATAGTATTGCACTAATTGTAAAAAACAGATTATTCCACTTAACAAATAAAGTAAGTAGAGATAAATTGATACAACTTTATAATGAATGTAAAAATCGAGAAAATGAATATAAAGGAACAACAAATCAAATTGAAAATTTTATTAACTATTATTATAAAAGTATAGAAAATGAATTAACGAAGGAACTAGAAACACCTTCTTTTTTTATGCCAGATAATAGTGAAATAGAAATTTAATTTAAAGTTAAGGAGGTGATACTTATGCCATATCCATAAGTAAAAAATATCAAAATACTAAAAGGAAGGAGAGAAATTCTATGAAAATTTATAGAATAATATTTACAAGTATTGACATTGATGAATCTGATCATACAGTAAAGATAACAACATTCTTTGATAAAGAAAAAGCACTAGAGTTTTATAAAAAACAATTAGAAAGTCTAAAAGAACAACAAGAAGAATTAGATATGAAAGATTACTGTATTGATGAAGATGAAACTTCATACGAAAGATATTTAGATGGACGCTATATGGAACAATCAGTTTCATTATGGTTTGAAGAAGATAATACTTATGATGAATTAGTGATACAAACACAACATAAGTTACAAAATGAAAAGGATAAAGATTATGAGATGTAAGAAAATATTAGCAATAGTTATAATTTCTATATCTATGATAATCTTTGCTTTATGTATGTATTCTGTATTAAAAGATATGGGAGAATTGAAAGAAAACAATGAATCTACAGACAACTTGATTGAGGAATCCATAGAAATAAATGAAAAAACACGAGAGAAATATATTGATTGGGATTATCTAAAATCGGTAAATGAGGACATTGTGGCTTGGATTGAAATTGAAGGTACAAATATAAATTATCCAATTCTAAAAGATAAGGACATTTATTATTTAAAACATTCATTTGACAAGAAATATAATAGTAATGGTTCAATATTTACAACTAACACAAATCCATTTGAAGATGCAGAAACGATTGTGTATGGGCATAATATGAGGAATGGAAGTATGTTTTCAAATTTAAGTAATTATTGGAATAAGAATTTCTTTGATTCACATATTAAATTTAAAATATATACATCTAGTTGTAATTATGAAGCAACAGTATTTAGTATTTATTCTATTGGAATTGAAACTGAAAGTAATAATATAAAAAAGTTAGATTTCAACGAAAGAATAGATTATTACAAAAAAGCAAGTAAATATTATATTGAAAATGATGAGAAAATCAATAAAATAGTTAAGTTATCAACTTGTTCATACATAAATGCAAAAACAAGTCCTACTGATCAGAGATACTATATTATTGCAAATCTTATCAAAATTTAGAAAAAAATGTGGAAAATGTGCTGACAAATTTTAAAAATGACGTTATTATAATATTAGGAGGTGGACTATTATGAAAAAGAGAATCCTTTTTATAATAACAATTCTAATATTAGTCATTCTTATGGTTTTAGCAAGTGTATATTTTATTTTTTATAGGAATGACAGTCAGGCACAAAATGAAGATACTATTCAAGTAAGTTCTATACCAGAAAATATAATAAATTCTATTGAAGATGATACAAATACAGTAGTTAATGAAGTTCAAAATAATTCAGTTGAAGAAAATATGGATAACACAGTTATTGAAGCAAGTAATGAAACTACAGATGTAACTCAACCAACTACATCAACTACACAAACATCTACTCAAACAAAGAGCAGTTCATCAAATAATAATTCAAATACACAAAAGAAAGAAACTGTAAAGCAAAGTACATCTACACCACAAGTAGCATCATCACAACCTAGTTCTACAGCATCTAATAATCAAAGTAAGCCAGAAGAAAGTAAAACAGAACCAAAATTAGAAAGATGCACAAATAACAATAATCACTCTATGAGTATTGGAAACTCTGGAAAATGGTTTAACTCTAAAAGTGAAGCTATTGCATATTACAATCAAAAAATTGCATACTGGGGAGAAAAATGGGAGAATAGCCAAATAGATAATGATACATATTATAAAAACTGTCCTTCTGGATATGAAGTATGGGATTGTATGTATTGTGGTAAGTGGACTGTAAATTTCTATTACAGATAAAAACAAAACTAATAAAAGTCAAGATTAATTTCTTGGCTCTTTTTTTATGGGAGGAAACTATGATAAAAAAAGTGTTAAGGAAACTAGAAAGATTGAAAAGGGACAAAGCAAAACTGGTCACAGAACAATCTGATTTACAAAAGAAAATTGATGATATTGATATTGAAATAAAAAATTATACAAATCTTAAAAGAGAATATGATAGGTTGGAAAAGAAGTTTAATGATTTAACAAATTCAACAGAGGTAAAAAATAATGAATGAGCAGGATAAAAAAATATTAGAACTTTATTTAAAAGATGCGAGAAAAAAGAAAATCATCATTATTGTTTTTTCCGTAATTATCATAGCAACTATTCTCTTTTATGGATCTTATTCTAAATATAAGAAATCTATACCCACAGATAATTCTATACAAAAAGATAATGAAATAAATATCATCAATGAAAATGTTACTGATGAAGAAACTACTTCCGAAATTGAAAATAGTACAGTTGATGAAAAAGCAGAAAATCAAAATAAAGTAGATGAAACAACAAAAGAAGATGATAAATCAGTTCCAAAAGAGGAAAATGCAAAGCAAGATACTAAAGAAAGTCATAACGAAAATACACAAACTGCAACAGTATCAAATGAAAATAAAGATAAAACTACAAAAGAAAAGCCTAAAAATAAAGACTTTCTATTTACACAAGGATATAATATGGAAAATGTAACACAAGCAGCACAAGAATATTTGAAATCTTATGATTTTAGTGGTGAGTGTGTACCAATCCAAGATGATGATGGAGTTTATTTAGGAATGAGAGTAATTTTTTATTAGAGTCTTATGAATTAATGCTATAAAAGGTAAAATTCATAGGGCTCTTTATTTTTTTACAAAAATTAAAGAGTAAAGGAGATTTTTAAAGTGAAAAATATTAAAAATTTTATTTTAAATAAAAGGATAATTGCAGTATTGTTGCTTTTAATAACAGTATTAAGCAATATAAGTCCAGTATTTGCAGCATCTGGTAGTGGAAGTTGGGCAGCAGGACAATTTGCTTCTTATGCTTTTACAACAGATAATGCAAATACAGAATATGGTATTATAATTAGAAGATTAGTAAATACATCTACAAAAGAAGGAAAAACAGTTTTCTGTAGTCAACATGGAAAGGATATAACAAGTGGAGTAGTACATTCTGGAAATTACTATACTCCTTCATCAGAAACAGTTAAGAGAGCTTGCAAAGTGGCATACTTTGGATGGTACTCAAAATATGGAGATTATCTTGTAGATGGAGGAATGTCAGCAACTGCAAAATTAGATTATGCTTTGACACAACAATATATTTGGGAAGTGTTGGGACAGAGTTCTGCAAGATTTATTGATTCATCAGTTCAAAATAAATATATAAATTTTAAAAATACTATCAATAGTCAAATTGATAATATGCAAAAAAGACCTTCTTTTGATGCTACAACAGTAGAAATTGAAGCAGGAGAAACTAAAGTGTTAACAGACACAAATGGTGTATTAGCAAGTTATGGAAGTATTGATAATTCAAAAGATAATGTAAGATTTCAACATAACAGAGGAGAAAATACATTAACAATTACTGTATCAGAAGATTGCACAGTAGAAAATTTAAATATATCAGATGCAACAATGCAATCTTGGGGATTAGTAAAAGAAGGAACAGAAAATCACGATACTACTATTTATTTTGAATTTTCAGATAATATTCAAAATCAATTATATGCTTTACATTATAATGATCCAGTACCTATGGCAATGAGTCTTAAAATAAATTTAACTGGAAAATTAGAATTAACAAAATTAGATACAGAAAATAATTTAATTGATGGTTCTGTATTTAATATTACAGGTCCAAATGGTTACAATCAAGATGTTACTGTTAGAAATGGTAGAATCCTAGTAGAAAACTTAAAAAGAGGAACTTATACTATAAAGGAAAAATCTGCTCCAGAAGGATATTTACTAAACACAGACACATATAATGTAGAAATTAAAGCTGCACAAACATCAACACAAGCGATAAAAAATAATGAGCCAACTGGAAAGATTATTTTATATAAAGTTAGTGAAAATAACGATAAAATTGGTGGAGCAGTATTTAAAGTAACAGCAGCAGAAAATATTACCAATAAAGCAGGAAGTAAGACATTCTATACTAAAGGTCAAGAAGTTGCAACAATAACAACTGCATCTGGAACAGGTATAGCACAAATTGATGATTTGCCACTTGGAAAATATAATGTAAAAGAAATACAAGCACCAAATGGCTATTTATTAAATGAAAAAACATATACTGCAAATTTAGTATATAAAGACCAAAATACACCAGTTGTAGAAATTAAAATTGAGGGTGTTGTAAACGAAGAACCTACAGGAACAATATCAATAGTAAAGAAAGATAGCAAAACAGGTTCTGTAGCACAAGGAGATGCAACACTAGAAAATGCAGTTTATAAAGTATATGCAAATGAAGATATTTATAACGTTGCAAAATCTAAAAAATTCTATTCAAAAGGTGATTTAGTAGCAACTCGCAATACTAATAAAAGTGGAGATTGTGAAGATGTTACAGAATTACCACTTGGAAAATATCTAGTAAAAGAAGAAGTAGCACCAATAGGCTATTTAATAGATAAAAAAGAATATGAAGTAAATTTAAAATATAAAGATCAATATACAAAAATAATTACTGGAAATGCAAATAGTACAGATAAAGTTAAAGAAATGAGAATCCACATTTATAAAAGTGGTATCAAAGTAGATTCTGGAAAAGTACCTGGACTAGAAGGAGCAGAATTTACTATAAAATTAAATAATGCAGTTCAAAGAGCTTATGATAAAGGATATACTTATGCAGAAGTTTGGGGTGGAATTGATGAAGAAGGAAATTCTGTTACAGTTGATAGTAAAAGAGTTGCAGAGGCACAAGTTATAGCACCAACATACGAAGCAATAGTAACAAACGAAAATGGAGATGCTTATACTACAAATCCATTACCTTATGGAAAATTTATAGTAAAAGAAACAAAAACTCCAAAAGATTATGAAAGTGCAGCAGACTTTACTTTTTCAATAACAGATGATGAATCAGAGATTCAAGATGTCGCTCAAAAAGTAAAAGATTTAATTGTAAATAATGAACAATTAGAAACATATATAAAACTTATTAAGAAAGATAAAACATCTGGAAAAATTGTATCATTAAATAATGCAACATTCCAAATAAAAGCAACAAAAGATATTTATGACAGAGCAACAAATAAAATCCTTTATAAAAAAGGTGAAGTAATAACACAGAAAATTGGAAGTACAACATATAATTCTTTTACTACAAATGCAGATAATGTTGTAGTACCAGCCAATAGTTATAACAACAAAGGTGATTCAATAGGTTCTGTAGTAACACCTCTTAAATTAGAAGTAGGAACTTATGAGATTACAGAAATAAAAATTCCAGAGGGATTTTTACAATTAGATGCACCAGTACAATTTAAAGTTGAAGGTGTAAGAGATTACGATAAAGACCAAGATGGCGACTTTATTAAAGAAGTTATTGTTAAAAATGAACAACCTACAGGAACTCTAATCATAGACAAATCAATCGCATTAAGAAAAGATGCAGACACAAGTTTAGTTGACACATCAGATTTAAGTGGTATTCAATTTAAACTTACTGCTAAAGAAGATATTAAAGATTGGGCAGATGGAAGTACAATTTATAAAAAAGGACAGGAAGTTAAAACTTATAATCTTGATAAAAATGGAGATTTAAAAGTAGAAAAATTACCTATGGGAAAATATGAACTTCAAGAAGTTAGAACACTTGATGGATTAGTTTTAAATGATAAAATCTATGATATAGAATTTATCAAACAAGATGATGTAACTAAAGTATATACAGAAACAAGAGAAATTGAAAATGATACTACTTTTGTAGAATTTTCAAAAACAGATATTACTGGAGAAAAAGAACTTGAAGGTGCTAAATTAACAATTCTTGATAAAGAAGGAAATGTTATTGATTCTTGGACTTCTACAGATAAAACACACAAAGTAGAAGGTTTAGTTGTAGGAAAATCATATATATTAAGAGAAGAAATTGCTCCAGATGGTTTTGTTAGAGCTACAGATGCAGAGTTCAAAATTGAAAATACAAAAGAACTTCAAAAAGTTACAATGATTGATAAAATCGTTGATATGACTAAAAAGAATTTTGCAGGAGAAGAAGTTGAAGGTGCTAAAATGCAAGTGCTTGATAAAGAAGGAAATATTGTTGATGAATGGATTTCTGGAAAAGAAGCACACAAAATTAGTAATTTAATTGAAGGTGAAAAATATATTTTACACGAAGAAACTGCTCCAGAGGGTTATGTTCTTGCAACAAATATCGAATTTGAAGTTACATTAGAAAAAGACACACAACACGAGGAGATGATTGATAAAATCGTAAATATGTCAAAAACAGATATTGGTGGAGAAGAAATAGAAGGAGCCAAAATCCAAGTATTTGATAAAAATAATGAATTAGTAGATGAATGGGAATCTGGAAAAGAGCCACACATCATCAAAAACCTAGTAGAAAATGAAACATATACACTTCACGAAGAAATTACTCCAGAAGGCTATGTAAAAGCAACAGATGTCACATTCACAGTAACATTAGATAAAGCGACACAATGCGAAGCTATGATTGATAAAGTTGTTGAGATAACGAAAACAGATTTAACAAATGGTAAAGAGCTTGAAGGAGCTGAATTGACTGTTACAGATGAAGAAGGAAATGTAATTGATGAGTGGATTTCTGGCAAAGAATCTCATATAGTTATTGGACTAGAAGAAGGCAAGAAATACACATTGATAGAAAAAACTGCTCCTTATGGATACGAAATTGCAGAGTCTATTGAATTTGAGGTTTCTTTAGACAAGGACACTCAAATAATAGAAATGAAAGATATGCCTATTTTTTCCTCTGTTAGAGTTGAAAAATTAGATAAAGACACAAAAGAACATATCAAATCAAATAAGTTTGTGTTTGGAATTTATGAGGATGAGGCTTGTACTAAACTTATAAAAGAAGCAGGTGCAGATGAATATGAAGGTACTGCATTATTTGATGAACTTCGTTATGGAACATATTATATTAAAGAAATCAAAGCACCTACAGGATATAGATTATCAGACCAAGTTGTTAAAATAGAAATTAGCGATAAAGGTGTTTTTGCAGATGGTATATCACTAGAAGAAAAAGATGGAATATACAGTTTTGAATATTTCAATTCTTTACTTCCAAAAATCCAAACAGGCAATGAAACAAACTACATTTTATTAGGTAGTTTAGCAGCAATTTCTTTACTAGGAATAGTTGGAGGAATTATAGTATTAAGAAAAAAACACAATGAAAAATAATTTGAGTGGGTAAAACTCCCACTCTTTTTTCATTTGTGAGAAAAGAGGAAATTATGATAGAAAGTAATATAATTTACAACTTTGAAGATTTTAGAACTTTAGTATCATCAAAAGCAAAAGAAGGTAGTTATTATTTATTATATGATGATTTATATTTTGAAAAAATAGATAAAAACACAATGATAACTCGAGAGGCATATACAGTTGCAGGAAGATATACAAAATCATTCAATATAATAAAATATATAAGTTTCAAAGTAAAAGATGACTATACAACAAAAGAAATCGCTGAATTTATTGAACTATTAAGAAAACATACAACTATTCTCCTTACAATATTCAATCCTAAAAAGAAGGATTGTTTTTTATTGTTTATTAGTAACAAAGAGGATTCTCAATTAGAAAGAGAAATAAAGAATTTACTAGAAATGGAGGAATAGAAGATGAAAATAAAAATAAGAATGATTTTATCAAAAAGAGGCTATAAGATACTAATGAAAGTTCTAGATTATTATCAAAATGAGAAATTGACCAGTAGTATAGTTAATAGTAATACTTGTACTTTTTATGGAAATATAGCATTTTTTAAATGGGATAATCCAAAAGAATATAAGTTCATTCAAAGTTTGATAACAGTTGTTATGGCACATAGAGTTACTTATAGAGTATGTGTTATAGAAGATGAACATATACAATTATCACAATATACAGAACCAAAGGACAGAAGAAAAGAAATTCCTATGCCTCAAATAAGTTGTAGAGTCAAAGATGAAGAAACAATAAAACAGTTGAGTAAATTTCAAAAAAATACAAAAATTGGAGGTGTCACAGATGGGATATAGATCTGATATAAGAATTGTAACAAGTAAAAAAGGATATGAAGTATTAAAAGAATTTGTAAAAAAATATTTAGAAGAAAAGGATTTAGATACA
>CATLEX010000020.1 GCA_949927455.1 uncultured Clostridia bacterium | reverse complement strand
TGCCTTTGCTTCTTCTTCGGCTGCTTTAGCTTCGGCTTCTGCCTGTGCCTTTGCTTCTTCTTCGGCTGCTTTAGCTTCGGCTTCTGCCTGTGCCTTTGCTTCTTCTTCGGCTGCTTTAGCTTCGGCAGTGCCTACCAATCGCTCATACTCTGCATCAATATCAAATGATATTTCATTAGAGTAATATATCGTTGGAACTGTTTCGCCTGTTTTTACTACTTCAATATAATGAATTAAACGAAACGTTTCAGAGCGTCCATAGTGAGACACTCCTACTATAAAATTCTGAGACGCATTTACAGAGAGGTTCGGAACTTCATTTCCAACAGAAACTAAGCCCCCACCGTTTCTCAAATCATCAGAACCATAGGTGTATCTAATTCCATAAGACAGTCTAGTGTAATAACCAACTGGAATATCGTGCATCGAATTGGTTGCTACCACTAACCTTGTTCCAGACCAACTAATAGATCCAGCAAGCTGTACTGTAGGTTCTGGTACAATTTCTTCTTCTTCGTCTATATAGACAACTTCTAAAGAAGTGTTCCTCAGAAGTTCGGAAGAATATGAGGACTTATAATATTTCGTTTCCCCATTAATCAAAATATAACCAAACCGCTTCCCTTCAGGAGCTTCATCAGCTTCAAAAGAATAGTTTGTTCCAGACGGATATACTCCATCCGAAACTGTACCCGTCGATACACTTGTGAACCTTCCATTAGTTCCGGAAAGAGTGAAAAAGGTTACTTTTGTTTCTTCATAAACTGCTATAATAGTAACATCTTCTCCTGCTGCTGTCATTTTGGAAACTGCTGTGTAAAGCGCTTTAACATTATCTAATGTATACTTCACTCCATCAAGTTCCCAGCCAGTCAGTTCATAGCCCTCTACAAAAGCTTCTGCCTTCGTTGGCGCTTCCAAAGCTGATCCAGACGTTACTTTTGCCGTTTTTAAAACTGTATCGTTAATTCCCAAATAGGAAACGATACTTGTTTTTTCCGATTCTTCAATCTTTTCAAAACTTGCTGTAAAAGTCATATCTTTGTCCATAACAACGCTGCGTTCAAGTTCTTCCGAACCATCATTCCAGACCACCTTGTAGCCAGAGTTCGGAGTTGCACCGAAATTAGCAGTTGTGCCTTTTTTTACAGTAGCAGTTCCATAAACGGAACCTCCTGCATTGTTTGCTAACACAGTTAATGTTGCCATTTCTTCAACAGGTTCTTCAGGTTTTGGATTAACCGGATCTTCCGGTTTGTTACTGTTTCCGCCCTGGTTTCCACCAGAGTTGTTGTTTCCGTTTCCTTCTCCGCCCTGATTACCATTATCTCCATTTGTTCCATTATTATCCGACGAGTCATTGTTTCCGTTTTCCCCTTTGTCGGGGTTTCCGTTTTCCCATGTCGGTGGGAACCAAGGAGAATTATTGCTCCAATTACTATTTGAAGATGAAGAAATTGCTATATTGACACTGCCAACACCTATAGTCAAAACGCCAGAAGGTGTCTTAACTGTAAGCGGAACACCTGCTTTGTTGGTCACTTTTGAAGCCTCCGCCCCTTTTTCAAAGGTCAGATTTGCCAAAGTTTCCAATGTCACGTCTACCGGCACACTTGCCAACAGAGTTGTATCCATTGCACTTGTGCCAATAATAACCGGCACAAGTTTTTTTGTAGAGCCATCAATATTCAGGCTAACCTTACGGTCAAACTGAACCTTACCAATACTTCCGTGCACTTCCAGATCAAAAGAGCCTTCAGTTGTGTAGGAAATTGTCTTTACTTCCGCACTTGTTGCTACAATCATGTGGCAATTCAATGCAGAAATAATAAAGCTATTTCCCTTCTTCGAATGCTCTGTCCATGTATTTGAGGCAATAGCCTCAATAGTGATGGACTTGAACAGCGCAGAATTGCTGATTTCTGCGTGCGGAGCGTTAACTACCAACTCCACCTGAGACAAGTCTCTATTACCGAAATTGGCAATCGTGAAGGTCTCAGCCTTGTTTGTTTTAATTGTGATCTTGTTAATATCAGTATTCATAATTGCTGCCACAAGTTCCTGCTGATTGGCAACTGTTACTTCTGTCTGAATTGTCGGCTGCGGTTCAACAACTGTAACGACGGATGTAAGCACCTTCGTGTTGTTTTTCTTCCGCTTGTCAGTTTTTACATACCATGTTATTACGGAAGTGCCGACTTTCCTCGCAGAAAGATTAATGGTCCCCTCATCTCGATCCTTTCCATAAAGCCCTACAACAGCTTTATCAGACGTAGTTACCTTGTCGGCTTCCCAGCCTACTTTTGCAATAATTGCATCAGTAACCAGACACTGCTGTCTAGTTTCACCGACTTCCATCGTAATTTCTTTGCTGTCCAACTGGACAAATTTCGATGGCTTCGGTGCTGATGTAGCCTCCTGTGCTACCTGTTCCGTAGCTGTCTCTGCTGCCTGATCCTGTGTCTGCATAGCCAGCTGCTCAGCTACTGTTGACTGCTCAACTGGCATAGCGGTTGCATCTGTTGTTGGCATTCCTGTCATCAGCATAGCTGATGCTATTGCTGATGCAAGAAATTTTTTCATTAATTTCTTCATAGTTTTTCCTCCTTATGCTAGAATTAGAAAATTAATGACTTTCGTCTTTTTATTTTCTGTGTTTTTTAAGGTTACAGTTACTTTGGTTTCCCCTTTTTCTTTCACCTTTAAGGTAAAAATACCTTCCTTAAGCGCTGCTAAATTCAGAGGTTCCGGCATTTCTACTGACAGTCCCTTTATATTCAATGACCGAATATACCAATCATCAAACTTAGGCTCGTCCGACAGCGAAAAATCCAACTGCTGTCCTACTTCCATAAGAATAACTAAATTATTCTGTACAGAGATAGTCTTCTGCTCACATTTACAGAACAGTTTTACAAACCGCGGACTTTCTACCGATGCCTGTACTGTTACCTGCTGCTGTGGCAATGTCATTATCATAGATAATACCAATGCCAATACTGCTATTACTTTTTTCATAATATTCTCCCTTTCTAATCAAAAATTATTTTTTTTACTACAAAGGAATTTTTTCAATGTACGGCGCCTGTACAAAGATGTCTTTCCCTAGATTGCTCAGAATATTCCAAGCTATTACTTTAATTATACCAAATTTGTTAATTGTTGTCAATAATTTTATGTAAAATTCAAATCATTTTTTATCATTTTTGAAAAATTTTCTATTTTTTTTGATTTTTCTCTTGTTTTTTTTTAATATTTATGTTAGACTATTAGACAGTAAGTTTAAAAAAGTAATGGAGGTGCTAAAAAATGGCAAAATGTATTATTTGTGGAAAAGAAACAACTTGGGGAAATGACCTTAGTATTACACGTTCACATATCAGTAAAAGAAATAGCAGACCTGTAAAACCTAACTTAAGAAGTGTAAAAGCTATTATGAATGGTCAGACAATGCGAGTAAAAGTTTGTTCAAAATGTTTACGTGCTGGAAAAATTCAAAGAGCTAATTAATGATTTTCAGAATTATAACAATTTACAAAAAACTCAAAGTGAATACTTTGAGTTTTTTTGCAAATTTTTCTTATGTATTTTTAATTCCAAAAATGAATTTTACAATTCCTCTTAAATGCTTTGGAACTTTTTTTACTACAATAGTCATTGTCTTTCCCCCTTATCTTTCTAATATTTTTTTGATTCCTGTTATGATTAATGCAATTGAAATGATACATAACCATGCGATCGGAGGTAAAATTAAAATAAGCAGCATACCAAGTCCTATTCCAAGAACTAAGCCTGCCAATATTCTTTTCCACTTACATGATTTTCTAAAAAACATTTTTTATACCTCCTTACTTATACTTTATGAATTTTATCAAAATTATGTGAACAAAAAAATTGATTTGTTTTTTTATTTATGTTATGATATAATTGAAAAAGAGGTTGATAGAAATGGAAAAAATGATTGCAAAAAATCCTACTGCTAGGCATAATTATACAATTAATAGCACATTTGAAGCTGGTATTGTGTTAAGTGGGACGGAAATTAAATCGATTCGAAATGGAAAAGTGAATATTAAGGATACTTATGTTGCTATCAAAAATAGTGAAGCTTTTATTTATGGTATGCATATTTCACCTTATGAATTTGGAAATATTTTTAATAAAGACCCTTTGCGAAATCGTAAATTACTACTTCATAAAAGAGAAATTTTTAAACTTTCTTCTCAAATCAAGGAAAAAAGTATTTCTCTTGTGCCAATTTGTATGTATTTTAGTGGAAATAAAGTAAAACTTGAAATTGGAATTGGAAAAGGTAAAAAACTATATGACAAGCGTGAGGATATGGCTAAAAAAGATGCTTTGCGAAAAATCAATAGAGCTCTAAAAGGAAATCTTTAAAAGAATAAGGAATTGTAAAAAACTCGATATATTGTATGAGAAAATAGAGTTTTTACAATTCCTTATTTTAAATATGTACTTTTATAATAATTCACTAATTCCATTTATTGATTGTTCTTCAGTTGAGGCCGCAATTGATTTTTGCTCTACACAGATATCTTTGAATTCGTCATAGTTTAAAAATCTAGATAAGTTTTTATTAGAAATTCCTGTTGCAACAGATAATTCGTTTTGTGTTATTTCGTGATTTCCTTGATTTTCAATAAAACCTTTTAGTTTGTATAAATCTACTCCATCTTTTTTTTGACAACCACCACAAACTTCTGTATCAGCTATATACAGACTTCCACAACGCACACATTTTCTTGCTTCTACCATTTTCATATCCTCCTTTGTTTCATTTTATTTTACATTTATTGTATCACAAAACAACAAAAAAGCAAGCTATTTTTTTAATTTTTTAAATACTTCTTCTGGTTTTATGATTTCCTTTTCCAAACTTAAAGAAAAGATTGATTTATCATGATTGTATCTTGGAATAATGTGCATATGATAATGCTTAACATCTTGCCCATGTTCATTATTTTGCATTCTTGTGATGCCTGTGCAATTCAAATTTTCCTTTAAAAGATTCCCTATTTTTTTGCTTATCTCTTCAATATGTTTTTGAACTTCTAAATCAATATCATACATATTTTCAAAGTGTTGTTTTGGAACAATAAGTGCATGACCATTACTAACAGGACTAATATCTAAAAATACTTTCACAATTTCATCTTCATAAATTGTATAGCTTGGTATTTCTCCTTTTATGATTTTACAAAAAATACAATCCATTTTTTCCTCCTTTTATAAAAGTTCGACAAAAACACATTTTGGAGCGGCTAGCGGGAATCGAACCCGCGCTATCAGGTCGGAAGCATGACATTCTACCACTAAATTATAGCCGCAAGTTATCAAATATTTTCTATTTAATAACCTTATTATACAATAATAAATTTGTGATTGCAAGCATTTTACTCAAAAATTATTTTTCCATCTTTGGCACTTAATAAAATCTTATTACTAACATTTCCTTCTAAAATTCTTTCTGCTATTTTATCTTCGACCATATTTTGAATGGTTCTTCTAAGCGGTCTTGCTCCATATTTATCGTCTTTTCCATTTTCGACAATACAATCTCTCGCCCCTTTTGTAATTTCTAATTTTATGCCTTGTTTTTCCATACGATTAATTACTTTTTGCAACATTATGTCAGTAATTTTATTTAATTCATTTCGACTTAATTTATGAAAAACAATTAACTCATCTATTCTGTTTAAAAACTCTGGCTTAAAAGTCATTTTTGTTTCATTCAAAACATCTTTTTTAATTCGCTCATAATCTTTATCTAAATTTCCTTCTTGATTTTCAAAGCCAATTGTCTTTTTCTCCGTAATTAATCTTGCCCCAACATTAGAAGTCATAATAATAACCGTATTTTTAAAATCGACTAATCGCCCTTGGCTATCTGTTAATCTGCCATCTTCCAAAATTTGTAATAAAATATTCATAATATCTGGATGTGCTTTTTCAATTTCGTCAAAAAGCACAACTGAATATGGATTTTTCCTTACTTTTTCTGTTAAAAGTCCAGCCTCCTCATAGCCAACATATCCTGGAGGTGAACCAATCATTTTTGAAATAGAATGTGCTTCCATATATTCTGACATATCTAAACGAACCATTGCATTCTCATTATCAAATAATACTTCTGCTAAAGTTTTTGTAAGTTCTGTTTTTCCTACTCCAGTTGGTCCCAAAAACAAAAATGAGCCAATGGGACGATTGGGATCTTTTAAGCCCACTCTACTTCTCTTAATTGCTTTTGAAACCGCTTCTATTGCTTCATTTTGTCCAACTACTCTTTGATGTAATATGGTTTCCAAATTTCTTAATTTCTCATTTTCATTTTGACTTAATTTGGTAACAGGAATTCCTGTCCATCTGCTCACACAGTCTGCAATCTCTTCTGCGCCAATTGTGATTATTTTCTTGATGGTTTCATTTCTCCATTCCTGTTTTTGATTTTCCAGATGATTTTTCATTTTTACTGATTCATCTCTGAGTTTAGCTGCTTTTTCAAATTCTTGTGTATTAATAGCAGCTTCTTTTTCTGTATTTAATTTGTCAATTTGTTCTTCTAATTCTTTCAAATTTTTCGGCTCAATATAAGATTTTAGCATTGCTTTACTAGAGGCTTCGTCAATTAAATCAATGGCTTTGTCTGGTAAAAATCGGTCAGTAATATAACGATTGGATAGTTCAATAGCGCTATGGATGGCTTCATCTGTAATTTTTACATCATGGTGTGCTTCATATTTATCACGCAAACCATATAAAATATGCTTACATTCCTCTAAATTAGGCTCATTAATTTGAATTGGCTGAAAACGTCTTTCTAGAGCAGAATCTTTTTCGATGTATTTTCGATATTCTTTTAATGTAGTAGTTCCTACAACTTGAATTTCTCCTCGTGCTAAAAGAGGTTTCAAAATATTGGCTGCATCAATAGCTCCTTCTGCTGCGCCTGCTCCAACAATCGTGTGAATTTCATCAATAAATAAAATAATATCTCCTGCTTTTTTTACTTCGTTTAATGCTTTTTTGATGCGCTCTTCAAAATCTCCTCGATATTTGCTACCAGCTACCATAGAAGTAATATCTAGCGAAACTACCCTTTTATTTTTCAAAATTTCTGGAATGTTTCCAGACACTATTTTTTGTGCTAAACCTTCAATAACCGCAGTTTTTCCAACACCTGGCTCACCAATTAAACAAGGATTATTTTTGGTTCTCCTAGATAAAATTTCAATCACTCTTTCTGTTTCTAAACTTCTTCCTATAACAGGATCTAAATTTCCTTCTTTTGCTTCTTTGGTTAAATCATTACTAAATTGATTTAGAAATTGTGTTAATGAGTAACTTCCTAAATCTTTTTCATGACTTAAAGAATTATCCTTTATTGAATGATCAAATTCATTAATGACTTTTGCAATATCCTGATAAATCGTTTCTGGCTTCACATTCAAACTACTCATAATACGCATGGCAATGCTATCATCTTCGCGCATAATTCCTACAATAAAATGTTCTGTTCCAATATAATTTGAACCTACTTTTTTGGCTTCCATATAAGAATTTTCAATTACTCGTTTTGTCCTTGGTGTGAAACCTAAAACAACAATATTATCTGCCGAATTACTTCCTATCAAATCTTCAATTTTTTCTAAAATAATTTCAGGCGTCATATTTTGCTTTTTCAAAATTTTACTTGCCACACCATTTGGCTCTTTCGCTAAACCATATAAAATATGTTCTGTTCCAATATAATTATGACCTAATTGAGCAGCCATTTCTTTTGCTATTTGCAATACTTTCTCACTACTAACCGTAAATTTATAAATCATTACACATACACCTTCTTAGAATTTTTAATCACATTTCTAATTTTTACCAAATTTGTAATAATCTATTCAAAAATTCTAAAAGAAATGTTGTTAAAAAACAAAAATGTTATGGTTTAAATAAACCATAACATTTTTTACTTAAACTACTCTTCTTCTACCTTACGATTAGCAATTTCAATTGCTTTTGTGACGATATTTCCACATGTTTTTGATGGTATATTTCCCCAACCGCCGTCTTTTTTTACTTGGTCGTATACACCCAATTCTTTTGCTATTTCATATTTTAATTTTTCAGATATTAACTTGCTATTACTAGACATTTTTAATAACCTCCAATTCAAGAGAAACTTTAAGAATTTCTCTTAAGATTATTGTATCCGAAATTAAAAAAAATACTTTTTAAATTTTTTCCAATTAAATTTCAGTAATTTGTTTAACATCTTCCATTACGATTAATTCTGCCATAATTTTATTTTTGTCCTTTTTACCTCGATATAATCCAGAAATTTTTATGTATTCTTTGTCTTCTAAAATTTTCATTTCAGTTATTTCAATTTTGTAATCATCTAAAAATTCTTGCATTTTTTCCAAAATTTCTTTTTCATTTTTAACTTGAATTTCTAAATTAAATTCATTAGAATGAGAAACTTTTTCAGAAATAAATTTGGAATAAGTCAGTACAAAATAAACCACAATTGTTGCAACAATTCCAGCAAAATAAAAACCAGCACCAACCACTAAACCAATGCAAGTCACAGCTAATAAACTAGCTGCTGTCGTTAACCCTTTAACAGAAAAACCATCTCTTAAAATCGTTCCTGCACCTAAAAATCCAATTCCAGACAGCAACTGTGCTGCAATTCTTGTTGGATCTGCATTCATTTCATATTGCAAATAAATACCACATTCCATTACCAAAACTGCACTAATCCCAACCAAAACATGTGTTCCAAATCCAGCTGGTTTACTAAGTGCCGCTCTTTGCAAACCAATTAATCCTGCTAATACAAAAATCAAAAGCAATTTAAAAAATAATTGAAACTCTAATGTTGTTATAATATATAATATTCCTTTTAACATGTTTTCACCTCCCATTTTTTGCAATGAAAAACGAAACTATCAATTTGAAAAAACTGATAGTTTTTATTTCTATTTTTTAATCGCTAAAATTTTAAATTTTAAAACACCAACTGGAGCTTGCACATCAACCACATCTTTTACTTTTTTTCCTAACAAAGCCTGCCCAATTGGAGATTCATTTGAGATTTTATTTTGTGATAAATCAACTTCTGTTGAACCAACAATCGTATATTCAATTTCTTCATTAAGTTCCATATCTAATACTTTTGCTACATTTCCAACTTGCACTGTTTTAGTATCAATTTCTGACTCATCAATAATTCTGGCATATTTTATTTTATTTTCTAATTCTGCTATTTTAATTTCATTGGCTGCTTGTGCATTTTTGGCTTCATCATACTCTGAATTTTCTGATAAATCTCCAAAACCTAAAGCAACTTTTATTCTTTCTGCAATTTCATATCTTGTTTCTGTTTTTAACTTTTCCAATTCCTTCTCTAAATTATCATAACCTTCTTGTGTAAGTAAAAATTCTTTTTCTTCCATTTTATTTCCTCCTTAAAGTACTAGATAATATCATAAGATTAAATTACAATTTTGTCAAGTGTTTTTGGTAAATTTACATCAAGGTTTTCGATTTTCTCCCCATTCACATCTAGTAAATACAATATTTGGGCGTTATCTTCTGTCAATTCTTTTTTGATATTTTTGTAACTCGTATTTTTATAAATAAAGCTTTCATACAAAATACTACTATCAAATCCTTCAAATTTCTCTGTATATTCTAAGTATTTTGTTGGCATATCAATTTTAAAAAAGGTAATATTTTTTCCTTCCCAATATTTTTTAGAAATTGCCATATTTTCTTTTAAATTAATTAAAATGCTGTCTTTTGCAAACATACACTTTTTCTCTAAATCTCTTTTTGAGAAATCAAAATTAATAATCAAACTAGATTTTAAAAGTGCTTTTTTATAATTACTTGAAATATTTAAAATAACACCATTTGTATGATAAATTTCTTCTTCCATTTTTTGAAACTGCTTCATTTGATTAGTCAAAATATTACAAACTTTTACTTTCAAACAGATTTCTTTAATTTTTTCCATCATTGTATCATCCAATTTATTACATAAAATAGATATTTCTTTATTTTCTAGTTTTTCATGTTTAACTTCTGTAATATATTCTACTGCTTGATTGGCCATATAGCGAAACAACCATCTTCCATCCATTACTTTTAATGAATTTTGACTTGCAAATGTTAGAAAATCTGGATTTTCCATTAAGTTATCAGAGACACAAATATTTTTCCAACAACGAATATTGGCTAAAATTTTTAGCTTTCTTAACATCCTATCATTAATTTCTGGCACAACAATACATTCCATATCATCTATTTTCTGCAAACTAAATTTTCCTTTTCTACATTTGGCCTTAAAAATAAACTTTTTCATACTTTTTGGCACATTAAAATTACTCATAAACTTGTCCATATCATTTTCTAATTTTATATAAATCACAAAAATCACCTCTATTATATATATGAGGTGATTTTTTAAATATGACTATTTTTATTAAAGTTAATATTATTATTTTAATCTTTCTATAAATGAATTTATTGTTGCTTCATCTCTTTCTTCTCCCAATTCTGTTTTACTTCCAGTTGTTGGCTTTACACTATTTTCTAAATAAAAACTTTCTGTTATTGTTCCTGCTCTTTTATATCCTACGATTCCTCCTATATTAGCTGGTCCTACAATCTCTCCTTTTGAATAACAATGCTCTATAACTGCTGCCCCAGCATACATATAGCCAGTTATTCCTCCTATATATTTATAGGCTGCTGTTACATTTCCTGTATTATAAGAATTTATTACTTTATTTGCTCCCACACTAGCCATTAATCCAACTATGCCCCCTGTTCTTGATGTTTTCTCTGATGCTGACGTATATCCATTTGTTATTACATTTCCTTCATTTGTACAATTTACTATTGAACTTGCATTCTGCAAACTTCCAGCTATTCCACCAGCATTAGCTGCAGTAGCTCCTGTTCCTGTTATTGTTACTTCTCCTTTATTAATACAACCTTCTATCGTTCCATTGGTTTTATAAGAATCATCATATCTTCCTACCGCTCCAGATATTCCTCCTGTATTAGTTCTCTGTCCTGTAACATTTCCTTCATTTGTACAATTTTTTACACTTCCTCTTTGATGAAATCCAACAATACCTCCACAATAATAATAACTTGCTTTTATATCACCATAATTATTACAATCTTCGACTAAACAGGCAACTTTATTATATATAAATACACTTTGATTTCCAACAATTCCTCCTACATTTCCATAATTACTACTTTGACCTGTTCCTGTCACGTTCGCATAATTATTACATTTTCTTACTTCACTTCCATACTCTATACTTCCTGTTATTCCTGCTGTACCCCAACCTGTTGAAGTAACTTCTCCTTTATTAATACAGTCTTCTATTGTTGATTTTGTATATACCTTTCTAGTAGTATTATAATAGCCAGTTCTTCCCACAATACCTGCTGTTTGAGCTCTTCCACCTGTTATTATTCCCTCATTTTGACAATTTTTGATAGCTGCTCTATAACTTGTACCAACTACTCCTCCTACGCAATTATAGGATCCCGTTACACTACCATAGTTATTACAATTTTCAACTATATTACCTATATAAATACCTATTTGACCAACAATTCCTCCTACATGGCTTTCATAATAGGTTGTACCATTATGTCCCATTGATTTTACAGTTCCTAAATTTGTACAATTTTTAACACTACTACGATGTATTCCTCCTGTAATTCCAGCTACATTATTTCTTCCGTGTTATCTCTCCATAATTTTTGCAATTATCAATCGATACTGTATAATTTGCATTCGTATACCAACTTGCCCATCCAACGATTCCTCCTACATTCGTAAGATTACTTGTAATATTTCCTTTATTAACACAATTAGTAATAGTACCTTTATATATTTGACCTACGATTCCTCCTTTGTAACTATTATTTCCTCCTACTGTTGCTTCATTAGTACAGTTTGTAATATTTCCTCCTGTAGCTTGTATTAATCCTACAATTCCTCCTGTTCTATTATAGCCACTACTTGATCCTGTACTATTAATTGTTCCTGAAACTTTACAGTTACTTATATTTACATTACTTCCATTTCCTAATATTCCACCTACTTGATAACTGGTTGATATTATATTAACATCTTTTAAATTCAAATTTTTGAATGTTCCATCTTTTGAAAAACCAAATAATCCTTGATTAGTGTTTTTTGCATTAATATATAAATTGCTTATTGTGTTTCCATTTCCTTCAAATATTCCATCAAAATACTTTGATGTTGTCTCACCTATTGGATCCCATGAAGTTGTTCCAGTATAATATAAATTTTTTGCAAAAGAATTATTTTTTAGATAACTTGCTTCGTTTTTAAAATCTATATCATTCATCAATGTTACAGTTTGTTGTCCATATTTTTTCCCATTATTTACAATATCCACGGCTAACCATTTTAAATCATCTATGGTATATATTTCTGTTACTATGTTTTTTACAGTTACTTCACATACCGCAGTTTCTCCTTGATATTCTGCTATTATTTTTGTTGTTCCACTAAATTTACCATACACTTTACCATATCCTACTGTTACAATATTTTCATCTTCACTTTTCCAAACAGCCGTTTCTGTTATGTCTGTTTGCTTATATTTTGCTACTAATTCTATCATTTGACTAGTATCATTATATTCACCTATATTTATTTTCGTTTTATCTAATACTAAGTTTTCACTTGGCTTTACTCTTACTCTACATGTCGCTTCTTTTGTCTCATCATCTTTCCATTTACATTTTATTGTTGCTTCTCCTACTTTTAAGCCTTTTATTTCTCCTTTTCCATTTACTTTTACAATACTTCCATCACTACTTTCCCATTCTACATAATTACTTCCTATTTTTTTTCCTTCTATTTTTGCTTCTATTATTCCTGTTTGATATTCTCCTATTTCTCTATCTTCTAGTTGTAAAGAAAAACTTTCTGGTATTCCTTCTTCTACTATTATTTTATATGTTTGTGTATTTTGTACTACTACTTCTTCCTCCCCTTCTTCCGTTTCGCCTTCTGGTTCTCCTTCTATTTCTTCTGTATCTCCTACATCTTCTGTTTTATAACTTATTGTTATGCTTGCTTCTCCTTTTGCTATTCCTATTATTTTCCCTGTTTGGTCTACTGTTACTACACTTTCATCTGATGTTGACCACTCTACTTCTCCATCTTTTAACTTTGTTGTTAACTCCTTACTTTCTCCTATGATTAAATATTTTATTTCTTCTGTATCTTTTGGCCCTTCTGGTATCTCTGGTTCTTCTGGTTCTGCTGTTCCTTCTTTCGTTACACCCAGCCTCGGCGTATGATACACATTTCCTTTATATTTTTCTCCTTCTATTGAATACAACATTCCTGATGCAATATTGATTACATATTCTCGATGTACTTCTATATTGTTCAATAATGAGAAGTCTACTTTATATAAATTTACCTTTTCTTCATTTACTAGCTCTTCTTCTGTATATTCTTCTATCAACATAATTGCCGTTTTTAATGTTCCTTTTATTCCTGTTATATCCATTTTTTCTTTTATTGGATATATGCTTTCTTCCAATTGCCTTTTATTATCATATTTTTTCATTTTTTCTTCCATTACATACATCTCTTTTGCTTCATCGACTTTTTCATATTCTGTTACATATTCTGACCATCTTGCTTTTGCTATGATTCCTTCGCTTCCTGCTATTAAATTTAGTGACACTCCTGCCAAAATTAATAAAACAATTATTGTTACTACTAATGCTATTAATGTTATTCCTTTTTTATCTTTTGAGAATATTTTTATCATTTATTTTTCTCCTTTTATTTTTATTGAAATTATTTTATCATTTATTCAAATAGCAGTCAACAAATCTGTTGTATGTTACAAAAAATTAATTATTTTGTTATCATTTTGTAATATTTAAAATTCTAAAATATATTTTTAAGGTTAAATTGATTTTTTTCTTCAATGTGATCTAGCATAAATTTCAAATCTGTAATATTTTCATCTATTTCGTCTGCTTCATTTTGCTCAAAATTAGATTCAATAATAACAATATCATTACTGACTTTTTCCAGTTCTTCATGTTCCACAAAAAATGCTAGTTTTTCTTGTTCTCCTTCCCATTTACTTTTTAAATCCAAAAATTCTTCTTGTGCTTCTCCCTCTTTATTTTCTTCTAACTTATTTTCAATACTCGTAATTTCGTCTTTCATCCATTTTACAGAATCACTTAAATTTTTATTGGTAATATGTTCTATAAAAAAAACAAAAACTAAGATAACCCCCACAATTACATACTCTTTTAAAAATCTCATTTTCCATTCTCCTTCTCCATTTTACGTTGGCAAAAAATGCTACCATTCCCACTAATTACAACAACAAGTGCATCTTCTGGACGCATATGGAACTTCTCTGTTTGCTTTTCAAGCCATTTATAATTCTTACCAAGTTTTTGTAAATTTTCTGTCATAACTTTTCCATCAATTACCAAATCATAAGAAATTCCTACATATTCTGGTTCTATTCCAAAATCCTCTGGTGTTGTCGTTCTCTTATTTGGCTTTTGAATAACAGTAATCTGTCCACTTGTCTCTAAAATAGCATATTCAACATCTTCTAAATTAAACACATTATTAATTCTAAGCCTTTCTTCTAATTCATTTATCGTAACATTTTCTTTAATTAAAGCATCTTCATCAATTTTACCACGAAACATTAAAATACGTGGCTTTCCACACATAACTTCACGAAATCGAATACTTTTTAAATTTAATATCGCAATTAAAATGTGCATCATAAGAAGTCCTAAGATCGGAACAATTCCATATAAAATTGGAATTCCAGTATCTGACATCGGAGTTGTAGACAAATCTGCTATCATAATCGAAATAACCAATTCAAACGGCTGAAGCTGGCTAATTTCACGTTTTCCCATAAAACGCATTACAATCAATACCAAAATATACAAAAAAATCGCTCTTACAAATATCACTAGCATAAATGAACCTCTTTCACAAAATTTTATTTTACATGAATATTTTTTGCAAAATTTATCAAAATATACTTATAATATTTTTTTGTAATTTACATTTCAAATGAATATTAATTGAACCTAAGGAGGTTATTTACCATGGATAACAATTCACGTACACAGTCTAGCAATACAACTATGGGAGCTGTTGGGCAAGTTATCGGTAGATTTATCGTTGCTGCCATTATACTTGGTATTACTGCATTTTTTACACCAAACTTTACAATTAGTAACTGGTGGTCACTAGGAGTTGCAGCAATCGTTTTAAGTGTAATGGATTATTTAATCGTAAAATTTACAGGACTTCATGCAATGGCATTTGGTAAAGGTTTTGTTGGATTTGTATTAGCAGTCGTTACATTATATGTAACACAATTTTTAGTAGCTGGTTACTCAATCACCTGGATGGCTGCCATTATTGGTGCTTTAATATATGGTGTTATTGATTATATATTACCTGGTGAACAAGGAGTATAAGCAAAATAAAAATTCCCCATAAATTGGGGAATTTTTTATTTTGTCAATTTTACTATTGAATTAAATTTCCTGCTTCTTTCAAATTCTCTTTAAATTGCTCTACTGTAGTATTATCTTCCTTCATTAATTGTTTGCCTTCTTCAATCATGTCTCCAACTTTCTTTCCATAAATACTTTTATACATTGCCTCTTCATTATCTGAATCAGTTAAAGCAGCAGATAAGCCATCTTTTAACATATATTGCATACAAGCATAACTAAAATAACATGCCTCATCCTCACTTAATGAATCTTTTAGTTTTTCTGAAATTTCATTAAAATTTTCCGCTGTCATTGTTTTATTCTTTACATTACCTTTTCCTAATGCAAAAATGCCAATCAATACTACAACAACTATTGCTACAACAATTCCTATTACTTTTTTATTTTTCATTTTTTCTCCCTCTTTCACTCAAATATGTAAACTACTATTTCATAACTTCATACACAGCAACAGAAACAGCTACCGTAGCACCGATTCCATACCCAAATTTATGTTTTAGTGTATTTTACTATAACAAATTATATCTTGGAAACACTAGTATTAAAGGCATGATTTACATTTTATTGTATTCTATCATAATATATTATATTTTGTCAAGTTTTATTTTTGGTAGACTAAAAAATGCAATTAAATGAAGCAATTGATGAATACGGCGTTAACTCCAAAGAAGCTTTAGAAATTAGTCAACTTGTAGATTTGGTTATAAATGTAATTAATAAAGAAAAATAGAAGCACCTCCCCCGAAGTGCTTCTTTTCATTCAAATAAAACTATAATGAACATTTATTTTCTCATATAATTCCTAAATATATCGCTAACATGTAATTTTGCCTTACTTTATATCTTTTTCATTATCTTTCCAAAAATTATAAATTACATTAGCAAGTTCTTTTGAATTATCAACATTTACTTCATGTCCTGCTTTTTCGATAATTTTAAATTTACTATTTTTTATAACTTTATTTAACTGCCTTGCACTTTTCATATTTATATTATTTTTTTCCTTTTCTCCACATATAATTAATGCATTGCTTTTTATATTTGGAGTTTTTTCTGGAATAGATAAATTTTTCATTGAATCTAATAAACTAATCATATCCTTTTTAGGACAACCCATCTTTTCAAATATTCTTTTAGACATAAATTTGTAAATAATATTTTGGATAGTAAATATAGTCTTTGGTATTTCGTATGGTGTTCCTATAAGTATTATTGAATTTACCTTTTCTGGAAATTCTGTTATATAATCAATAGCTAATACTCCACCTAATGAAAGTCCTACTAGGTTTATTTTTTCGTTAAAACTATTACAATAATCGGCAAATGTTTTATACATATTCTCATAATTTACTTGATAATTTCTTACAATAGAAAACAGATTCGGTGTTTCTACATTTATTCCATTATTATTTAATTGATTTTTAACTTCATTCCAACTTTTTTCATCTTGCCCTAGTCCATGAACTAAAATATTTATCATTTTTGAATCTCCTTTACTTATTGTAAGTTCTCATTATTCTTTAGTAATAACTGGTTTTCCTGTACTATCCATTAAAACTGTCATTCCACCAGAATATCCTGATTGTTTATAAATATAATTAACTCCTGTTTCCTTATCTACCCAGATTTCAATTACATTTACAGCTCCTTGTGAGTAAATTTTTTCAAATCTTTCCTCTTTTTTTGACATAATAAATTTTCCTTTCAAATTGTAAGTTATCGCTACAATTATCTTTTATCTATTTTCTTTATATTTTATAGTTTGTAGTAAAATGAAATCATTGTGCATAATGATACTATTCCTAATAATATATTTCCTAACATATAAATTAGCGAGTTGTTCTTGCGTTAAATATTTACATTCTGCTACAAACTTATATTAAAATTTTTTATGCTAACAAAATACTGAATTTATAATAATTCATTTACATCTTAACATAGCTTAATTTTATATTAATAATACACCATTTCCCCAAGTTTGTCAATGTAGTTCATAGCTGCTTTTTCACTGTTGACAAACTATATGATTCTCTATATAATATTTTTAAACTTAAAAAGGAGAAAATATTTTTATGAAACAAAACCTTTACTTTGATAATAAGAATGTAACTGGAGAATTAATCAAAAAACATAGACAACTTAAACATTTATCTAAAGAAAAATTATGTGTAAAACTAGCTTTACTCGGGATTACTCTGTACTCTAGCGATATTTATTCAATTGAGAATAATCTTCGTACAATCAGAGATTTTGAACTTATTGCTATCTGTAAAATTTTAGATATTGACTTTTCAGAATTAAATCAATACATAGAATTAGATTAAAATGGAAAAACCGCCTCTCACTTAATTGCTGTGAAAGGCGGTAATTCTACTTAACTCAGTCCCCGAACTACTTAGCAGCAGAAAAAATCAGTTTCTTGACATACTTATACAAAATCTGCAATAGAAAGTTCGCATATCCGTCTTATTTCACCTTCTTCCGAATCTTCAGAAAATCGCTTGAAAAATTCCCGAGATTGCATCCGTCCCCAGATCTGAATATGAGAACCTACTTCTAATAAATCGCTTGCCTGTCTTGCCTTTTCTTCCCATGCAATACAAGGTATAACACTTTGGCCATAATCTCCATTCACTACAACAAGCAAGTCTGTAATTTTACGTCCCAAAGGAGTTTTTCTGTATATTGGCGGTTTGTACACACATGCCTCAAGATATATCATATTATTATTTCCATCCAGTTGATTACATGTAATAATCGATTTTCCCCATAGATAGTTTTTTAAGTGCCCTTCTTCATTACATGAGCGAAATTCTCCCAGTACTTTGACAGACTGATTTATCTGAAAATCAGAAGATAATAACTTTTCCGGTATTTGAACTGGAATAAAATCTGAAACGGCACTGCGTCTAGGCACTTTTATAACCGCTTCAAAAATTTTTGTCTGCCTTACTTTATGAGAAAGTTCAAAAGGTTCATCAATCATTCCTAAAATCCCCATTTTGTTAGCCTTTAAATGAAGGTTATGAGTTTCTGGAAAATCATTTAAAAACCGTTCCTCTTTCTCTTGCATCTTTTCTCTTTTTGTCACGACATTTCCTCCTGTGTTCTATTTTTTGAGTACAGTATTTAAGTAGAATTTTTCAAATGCTGTAATCGTTATCTATTTTACCATATTTTACATAAAATGTCAACTATACTAAAAAACTGAGGAGAAGCCAAAAACCCCTCCCCAGTCTCTTAAAAACAAGTGTTTTTTGTTGCATTAAATACTAAATCATGCCCTTTGAATGATACCTTTCTCTACCAAAAAATATCGTCTCTCTCCATTATGGTCTACCCATGCCCATGCTTTTTTACAATCTGCCTGCAAATGCAAAAGAAATCTTTCAGCCTTCTTTGTTGTACATGCAAATACATTAGACTCCACAACATTCAGATGTACAATATTGTGTATTCCTAACTTCTCCAAAGCACTTGTAAAATCTAAATGCAATTTGGCACTCTGTATCCATTCCAAGATACTCTGTTTAGCATTTTCTTCAATGCCCATTTCTTTACCTCCATTTTCTGTAAATTCCTATAAAGTGACTTTAATATTATACAGTAATTCACATAAAATGTCAACTCTCTATAATTTTAATCTAACTATTTTATATAAAAACATTGATTTTTACTAGAACACATGCTATCATAATATTATGTAGCATATGTAATATAGAAAAAGCTTTTAAGGAGGAGAAAACAATGACAAATATTTTAGAACAAGTAGAAAAATCTAAGAAAACTTTCGCTCCGCACAAGAAGCTCAAGGTGCGGATAAAAGATGATGCAGTAAATCCATTTGGCTTGTACATGTTTGAGCATTTTCTGCGCATGAGAGAAGAACAGCAACGTTCAGTTTACGAATTATATATTCACACAAGAGATGGATATATGAGTTTCAGTTGTCCGTCATGCGAAGCTATGGACACAGCTCGGCAGCCTATCGACGACAAATTGTGGGTGGAAATCCTGTGTATGTTTGAGCTGAAAAAGGAAAAGAAATCCGCACCAAAAAAATAGGGGCAGTAATGCCCCATTATTTTTTATCATAATTTAATTTGAAAGCTCCCAAGCCGTTCCATTCCAATCTGCTTTTGCATTAGAAGGTAAACAAACTAAAGGACGGATACCAGAAGAAGTATAGTTAGCCACATTATCATCCACTAATCCCCCTGAAAAAACTAACATCAATTGGTTGTCTACTTTAGGATTAACTGAAGCCAACCAATAAGCTATAGTATTATTCCACTTTTCTTTGTGTGGAAAGTATAGAGTGTTACTATATCCCTCATAACTACTTAAGTTTGTATAGTCTCTGTCGTCTGAAATATCCGTTCCATATACTGCATTAAAGCTTGCCCAGAATTGTTCCTTTGTTGGCCCTCCGGTAAGCCATTGCTCCACTAAATCCACTTGCATAGGCACTCCAATTTTCCTCTGTTGTTAACCAATTAATCAGTACATCTCTATATTGTTGATTATAACCTTTTCCTTTAATACAATAATCATTTGCATCTACTAATACAACATCATCTGTTATCGTCATATCCCTATTTGGCACATAGTCACTTGAAATTAAATATACATTGCTTCCATCATTTAAGAATACTTTCCAATCACTTACATTATTTGCACTATAATTAACACTATCTCCATAATTTTCTGGTTTTATTATATCTACTGCTAAAGGTGTTTTTGGTTCTTCTGGTGTTGGATTACTTCCATCTGTAGTTATTCCTGCAATACTAATACTTCCTGTTTCTTTATCAAAAGTTCCTGTTGCTATCTTATTTCCTTGTTTATCTTCATATACTACTGTACTTAAATCTGTACTTGTCAATTTTCCTCCTTTTGTTTTAACTCCTTCATTTTGTAATTTCTCTCCAGCATATGTTCCAAAAGTATTAGCAATTCCCATATTGTTATTTACATATCTTTCTTCATAGTATTCTGCCTGTAATTCTACCATTGCCAATTCTACTTCCTCGCCTATTGCCGCTATATTGTGTTTTTCAACTGCTTTTGTCGCTCTATTCATAATTCCATTACTTCCTGCCACCAGATTTAAGCTCACTCCCGCTAAAATCAACAGCACAATAATGGTTACCACTAGTGCCACCAATGTAATACCATTTTGCTTCCTTATTTGATCTTTTAATTTGTTTTTCATTTGTTTCCTCCTTTTATTTTTAACAACATATTAGTTGTTCTCTTTGAATTATACAGTCTGCACACTATTATGTCAATAAATGTTACTAAATTGTAACCATTGTTACAGAATTGTAATATTTCTCTCTATTCACACTCCGAAGCCATTTCACAAACACAATCTTATAATTACAGGCAAAACTGCCGTTTGAGGCCTTATTCGCTTTTTTGAAGTTCTCTTTGCAACAGTCTAAAATAAGTCTTTGAAAAGTGGCTGTTGATTCTTATTATTTTTTCCATTAAGAAAATAGAGGTTTTTATACCAAAAGTAACAAAAAAAAAGAAGAAATACTTGTGAAAATTATGAAAAAATATTGCCCACCAATTACATGGGCAATATTTTTTGGTGGGCATTTTTTGCTCAACTACCTCTTCATTATATTTTCTCTAAAATCTATGTAATACACTATTTGCTACTATTTCATAACCTCATACACAGCAACAGAAACAGCTACTGTAGCACCAACCATAGGGTTGTTACCCATACAAAATTTATATATTTTAGGATATTTTATTATAACGTATCAAATCTTGTAAGTCTTATAAATACAAGGATTAAAGACATACTCTATATTTTATTGTATTCTATTATAATATATTATTTTTTATCAAATTTTATTTTTGGTGGGCAAATGGTGGGCAAAAATACCTGTTATTTATTGTTAAATCCAAAAGTTATTCCTAATTTAAAAACTTTTACAAATTCTTTATTAAATATTTTAAAAACAATTCTCTCATAAACGCTACAATCATTTAAAATTTCTCTTAGCACATTTTCTTCTACATTTCTTTTCTTCATCTTTTTCCTCCAAATTTGTTCTCTTTATGTTTTCGATTATAATATCTTAAACTACAAAAAGCAACTATAAAAGTTCGACAAAAACTTGGAAAAAATTACATTTTTTTCTTACTAAAAAACTTGTATTTCTTTATTTTCAATATTTACATCAAATTTTTATATTTCAAAAAGTTTCCTGTCATGAAACTTTTGTCGAAAAAATATTTAAAAAAATTTTGGTTATACTAATTTTAGAGGTATGAAAAATGATTATTTATGCAATAAGGAACTTAAGGAAATCTAAAAATATAACTTTAGATACATTAAGTAATAAAACTAGTATATCAAATTCGTATTTATCTAAACTTGAAAATAATAAAGTAACTAATTGTACTATAAACACATTAGAAAAAATTGCTGATGCTCTTGAAGTAAATATCAAAGACTTATTTTATAGTAAGCTTGATATTAATGAATTAAAAATTAAATTAAATGAAACAATTGATGAATATGGAATTAACTCCAAAGAAGCTTTGGAAATTAGTCAACTTGTTGATTTGGTTATAAATGTAATTAATAAAGATAACGAAAATTAAAAAAGAACAAAGTCATATCTTGATATGACTTTGTCATTTTACTTACATTTTATAACTTCCTAAAATCTTTTAGCATATCTTCAAATGGAAAATTTTCATTAACTAATTCTTGCATATTTTTGTTAGCCATAAAACCATAC
The DNA here is from genome assembly GCA_949927455.1 of uncultured Clostridia bacterium. Lineage (GTDB taxonomy): Bacteria > Bacillota > Clostridia > TANB77 > CAG-508 > Scatovivens. The sequence goes on along the minus strand of CATLEX010000020.1, from coordinate 1,864 downwards.
TTATTTCTAAATTGTTTGAAATTTTCATTTTCTAATTTACCACTTTGAGAAAAACTTTCATAAATACATTTATATGGTGCTTCAACTATTTCAGTGCGTTCAAATGAAGAATGTCCACAAGTCTTTTTTATTAAATCTTCAATTAATAATGAATAAGTATTTATTTTTGATAAATCATTCATTTTATCTCACCTCCCCCTTCTTACTGTAATTATAGCATATCATAAAAATTTATCCATACAAATTACTAGTTATCAAGATAATTATAATATTATACAAAAGCACCTCCCCCGAAGTGCTTCTTTTCATTCAAATAAAACTGTCCTCAACAATCAATAATGAAATTATAACATACAACTTTACAATTGTCAATACTATGTTTGACTATGTACAAATATTAAATTTCTTCATCATCAAGTATTTTTTTAATCATCTTCTTTATTTCTGTATTTCTTAATACATGCTTAATATTATTGTAAAATATTATAAAACGTAAAGATATTAATTCTTTAATTCTCTTTTTAGTTTTTTCGTCTAAGTCTTCTACTATATTTCCTTCAGCATCTTTTTTTAAGTCTTGCAAGTTCATATCAATTATGTTTTCAATAATTGTATCTAACATTTCATCACAAAAATCACTAAAATATTCGTCTCCGACTTCTCCATTCAAAATACTATGTACTTTATGTTCTATACCATCTTCTTTAATATCAAATTTCTCATTAAATGTTTTTTGCATTTCTTCTTTTACAAATTCACTTATTTCTTTAACTTTTAATCCCATATATATGTCTCCTTCTCTTACTACTTTTATAATATTATATCACTTTTTGTGCGTTATGTCAACCTTTCTTAATAAAATATCAGTATTATATAAATAAATTTGTATTTATCAATTTTTTTCTACAGCTTTATTTTTTTGTTTATATTATTGTGCTGTTTATAAAGATTTTGAAAAAATTTTAATAGATAATTAAGCTCTCTATACACTACAATAATTTCATTTTTATTCCTTACTTGCTGATTATTATAGCATGTTAAACATTTGACATCAAGCTTTTATTTCACACCCCCGAAGCCACTTCACAAACCCAATCCTACAACCCCTTAACAATCTCACACTTCTTCATCAAAAATTGATCATTAAACACCTGAACACCAACTTTATCTTCTTGAACAAAACAAATCACAGCCCTAGCCCTTAAATTATCATTTTGAATCAAACTCCTTGTATCACTATGTATCCAGAAAATCTCCGTCTTATTATCATACTGAAACCTATCCCCCTCAACAGCACCCGTAAAAAACATCGGAATATTGATTTCAACAGCTTGTCCTGCCTCATAATTCGTAGAAGTATTTTGGCTCTTTGGTCTCAATACACCTGCAAATCCGTCTTTATATGTATGCTTTACTCTCTTCATAGCCTTGCCACCCCAGTTTTGGTCGTATGAATAAAAATATGAAGTCGTTCCAACTCCATCTGCAATTGCAATATGTCCGTACTTACCATGTCTTAAATCCCAAACCACAATATCGCCTTTCTGTGGAATAAAATCTGGAGTATTAGGTATTCTATCAAAATTCTTATTCAAATAAGGCAACTCATCGTATCTTCTCCAATATGCCTCTGCATTACCAATTGACTGCGGTTTAATTCCCAATACCTTATCCATATACATTTTTGCTAAATCTACACATTGAACTCCACAGCCACCGTCATAATCAGTCGCTTTTCCATTGTACTTTTTTACAAACTCATCAAAATCCATAACTATTTATCCTCCTTCATTCTTCTCAACATCTCATCAGCCTTAATTGCCTTCTCAGTATAGCTATTATTCTTCCAAAATCCAACCATAAT
>CATLEX010000019.1 GCA_949927455.1 uncultured Clostridia bacterium | reverse complement strand
TAATTTAAGGGAAATTGATTTTGAGTTATTTAAGGAAAAATTTGATGTTTCTTTATTTGACAAGATGTTTTTGTCTTATGAAATTGGGATGATTAAACCAAATGATAATATTTATCAATATGTAATTAAAAATATTGGAGATATTCCACAAAATTTATATTTTTTTGATGATAATGAGAACAATGTAGAAGCAGCTTTGGAAAATGGAATAAATGCTTTTCAGGTAACAGGAGAAAATATAAAAGAGATATTTTGTAAAAAGATAGATAGTAAGTTTTTTGAGTAAAAAGTTTATAAAAATAAAAGCATACAAATTTTTAATTTGTGTGCTTTTTTGCTTGGTAGCGAAGGGGAGATTCGAACTCTCGACACCTTGGGTATGAACCAAGTGCTCTAGCCAACTGAGCTACTTCGCCATATGAAATGAATTTTTATCATGCAAACAATATTATAAACGTATTATTCTCATTTGTCAAGTTTTTTATGAAAAAATGACAAAAATATTTGCAAAACTTAAGAAAATAAGTTATAATATAAAAATCAGAATAGAGGAGGTTTTAAAATGCTTGTTTCAAGTGGTGTTACACTAAGATTTGGAAAAAGAGTATTATTTGAAGATGTCAATATTAAATTCACAAAAGGAAATTGTTATGGTTTAATTGGTGCAAATGGTGCGGGAAAGTCCACTTTTTTGAAGATTTTATCTGGCGAAATTGAGCCAAACAAAGGTGATATTAGCCTTGACAAAGGTGAAAGATTATCCATGCTAAAACAGGATCACTATGCGTTTGAGGGGTACACCGTTTTAGATACAGTTATGCTTGGAAATAGTGAATTATATCGCATTATGAAAGAAAAAGATGAGATTTATGCTAAGCCAGATTTTTCGGAAGCGGATGGCATGAAAGCTGCCAAATTAGAAGAACGTTTTGCAGAGCTTGACGGCTGGAATGCAGAAGCGGATGCGGCGAAATTATTGAATGATTTGGGCATTGAAAGTGAATTACATTACAAATATATGAGTGAAATTGAGGCAAGAGATAAGGTTAAAGTGTTGCTGGCACAGGCGCTTTTTGGAAATCCAGATGTGCTTTTACTAGACGAGCCTACAAATGATTTGGATTTGAAAACGATTAATTGGTTGCAAGATTTCTTGATTGATTTTGAGAATACAGTCATTGTGGTATCACACGACCGTTATTTTTTAAATAAAGTTTGCACGCACATTGCGGATGTGGACTTTGGTAAAATTAAAGTGTATCCAGGAAATTATGATTTTTGGTATGAATCAAGTCAGTTGGCATTAAAGCAAATGAAAGAAGCTAATAAGAAAAAAGAAGAACGCATTAAAGAATTGCAGGAATTTATTGCACGTTTTAGTGCTAACGCTTCGAAATCAAAGCAAGCAACGTCCAGAAAAAAATCGTTGGAAAAAATTGAGTTAGACGAAATTAAGCCATCTAACCGCAAATATCCTTATATAGATTTTAAGCCAGATAGAGAACAAGGAAAAGAAATTTTGGAAATTAAGAATTTATCCAAGACGATAAATGGTGAGAAAATTTTGGACAATATTAGTTTTACAGTAAAAAGAGAAGACAAAATTGCACTACTTTCAGAAAATGAAATAGCCAAAACAGTGTTGTTTCAAATTTTGGCTGGAGAATTGGAACCAGATGAGGGCGAAGTTATTTGGGGTACAACAATTACTAAAGACTATTTTCCAAAGGATAATAATTACTTGTTTGGGGAGGATTTGAATATTGTAGATTGGCTTCGTCAATATTCAAAAGAACCAGATGAGACATATGTGCGCGGATTTTTAGGACGTATGCTATTTTCTGGGGAAGAGGCTTTGAAAAAAGTGAATGTCATGTCTGGTGGGGAAAAGGTACGTTGTGTATTGTCAAAGTTAATGCTTTCAGGAGCGAATTTTTTGATTTTTGATGAACCAACTAACCATTTAGATATGGAATCTATTACGGCTTTGAACGAAGGAATGCAAAAATATAAAGGAGTTATGATGTTTACATCACATGATCATCAATTGACGCAAACAGTAGCAAATAAGATTGTCGATATCACAGATAATCAGGTAGTGGTTAGAGAATGCAGTTATGATGAGTATTTGGAAGAAAAATAAACTTAAAAATGGAGAGGAATATGGAATTAAGAGAAGTAGAAAATAGAATTGAAGCTATACAAGAGAGAAATAAAAAGGTAGAACTTGATAAAAAATGGGAGACGAGTTGGACTAGAAAAATATGTATTTGTGTTCTTACTTACATTGTTGTGATTATTTATTCTTGGCTTGTCAGAAATTATGATAATTTGTTTTTGAGTTCTTTAGTGCCAGTCATAGGATTTACATTATCAACCTTATCTTTAGGATATGTTAGAAAAGCATGGGAGAAGAAAATGAAATAAACCGAGAAAACCAAAAAAGCATCCTCGTTAGGATGTTTTTTGGTTACTTTCTGGCGGGTTAAAAATTAGTCCAACCAGTCAGAGGATAAAATGTCTTCAAGACTGATGCCCAGCAGTTTCAGCAGCTGTGGTATGGTATTTTCAATATAATCCTGCTTTGTTACAAGCGGAGTATAGTAGAAAACACGACTTTTGCGCTGCATGGAAAGAAAGTTTTTTCTAACAAGCCGTGCCAGAAACGTTGATATGGTGTGTGTTGTCCAGTTTCTGCTAAAGCGCTGGTTACACTCTGTGCAGATTTTCTGCATAGACAACTTTTCGTCTGTGTTCCAGATGGTAAGCATTACTAAAAATTCGCAATTAGGTAACTTATGGATGTCATTATTGCTTTTTGTTAGTGACAAAATGTCTTCAAGACTGATGCCCAGCAGTTTCAGCAGCTGTGGTATAGTATTTTTAATATAGTCCTGCTTTTCTACAAGCGGAGTATAGTAGAAAACACGCCCTTTACGCTGCATGGAAAGAAAGCCTTTTCTAACAAGCCGTGCCAAAAAGGTTGATGTTGTCTGCGTTGTCCAATTTTTATCGAAGTGCTTGTTTACTTCTGCACAGATTTCCTGCATTGAGAGCTGGAGACCAGCGTCCCAAATGACGAGCATAACTAACCGTTCATAGTCTGTGATTTTTGTGATTTCTGTTGTATTCATTTTTTTCCTCCGTAGTTTTCAAAAATATTTTGTTACTATACATATTATAACATAGTTCACATAAAATGTTGAATTTTGGAAAAAATTTTTAGAAAATTTGTAGAAAAATATAATAAATCATGATAAAATAAGAAACAAAATATAAGGAGAAATAAAAAATGAACAAGATTTATCAGAAAATTGCAGAAGAGTTGCAAATTCGTGAGGTACAAGTGGAGGCGACAGTCAAGTTGATAGATGATGGAAATACCATTCCATTTATTGCACGTTACAGAAAAGAAGTTACTGGAAATTTGAGTGATGAAGTGCTTCGTGAATTAGATGAGAGATTGAAATATTTGCGAAATTTGGAAGATCGAAAAGAGGAGATTATTCGTTTAATTGAAGCCCAAGGGAAACTGACAGATGAACTGACTATCAAAATTGCAAGTACCATGGTTTTGTCAGAGTTGGAAGACATTTATCGTCCTTTTAAACCAAAGAAAAGGACACGTGCGACAATTGCCAAAGAAAAAGGCTTAGAACCACTTAGCCTTGTGATTTATTGGCAAAAGGAAAAACGTGATTTGTATGAAATTGCAGCAGAATATATAGATGCCGAAAAAGGTATTGAAAATGAGGAAGATGCAATTAATGGTGCGTTGGATATTATTGCTGAAAATATTGCAGATGATAGTGATTACCGAAAAAAGATAAAAAGTTTTTGTTTTCGTGAGGCAGTTATTAGCACAAAAGCTGCGAAAGAGGAAAAGTCGTCATATGAGATGTATTATGATTTTAGTGAGCCGATTTTGAAAATTCCAAGTCATCGTATTTTGGCGATTAATCGAGGCGAGAAAGAGGAATTTTTGAAGGTAAAATTGGATAAGCCTGAAGAAAAAATTATTGATTATTTGAAAAAACAAATCATTCAGGATTACAAAAGTCAGTTTGCGGAAATTTTGGAAAGAACGATTATGGACAGTTATAAACGTTTGATTGAACCTTCGATTGAGCGAGAAATTCGAGCCGATTTGTCAGAAAAATCGGAAGAGCAGGCGATTAAGGTTTTTGGCAAAAATGCAAAACAGCTTTTGCTACAACCACCCATTAAAAATATGACAGTTATGGGATTTGATCCAGCTTATCGAACAGGTTGCAAAATTGCGGTCATTGATAAAACGGGAAAAGTTCTTGAAACAACAACAGTATATCCAACAGAGCCACAAAATGATATAGAAAAAAGCAAAAAAGTTTTAAAAGATTTAATTCAAAAACATCATATTAATATGATTGCGATTGGAAATGGGACGGCTTCGCGTGAATCGGAAATGTTTGTTTCAGATATGATTAAGGAAATTGAGAGTGAGATTTATTATGCGATTGTGAGCGAAGCTGGTGCATCGGTATATTCGGCTTCTAAGCTGGCAACAGAAGAATATCCAGATATTAATGTGTCATTAAGAGGTGCAATTTCCATTGCACGTCGTTTGCAAGATCCTCTGTCAGAGCTTGTTAAGATTGATCCAAAGTCAATTGGAGTAGGGCAATATCAGCATGATGTCAACCAGAAAAAATTGAACGAGAGTTTGACAGGTGTTGTGGAAGATGCGGTTAACTCAGTTGGTGTGGATGTGAATACGGCAACGCCATCGCTTTTATCATATGTTTCTGGAATTAATGGAACAATTGCGAAGAATATTGTCAAGTATCGTGATGAAAATGGAGAGTTGAAACAACGAAAAGATTTGCTAAAAGTGCCGAAGCTAGGACCTGCTGCTTTTAAGCAATGTGCAGGATTTATCCGAATTTTTGACGGGAAAAATCCGTTGGAAGTAACAAGCGTTCATCCAGAGAGTTATGAAGTGGCAGAAAAGTTGTTAGCAAAATTGGGATATTTTGTGGATAACTTAAAGGATAAATCAAAATTAGAAGAATTAAAACAGGAATTTAAAAAAGTTAATGTGGAAAAAATGGCGAAGGAATTGGAAGTTGGAAGTTTGACTTTAAAAGATATTATGGACGAATTGGCAAAACCGGGTAGAGACCCGAGAGAAGATTTGCCAAAGCCGATTTTACGTAGTGATGTTTTGAAGTTTGAGGATTTGCAGCAAGGCATGGAGCTTACTGGAACGATTAGAAATGTGATTGATTTTGGTGCTTTTGTGGACATTGGTGTAAAATATGATGGGTTGGTGCATATTTCAGAGATGTCAGAAAAGTATATTAGAAATCCGTCTGAGGTTGTTTCTGTGGGAGATGTTGTGAAAGTCAAAGTAATTGGAATTGACCAAGAAAAACATAAAGTTAGTTTGTCAATGAAAAGTTAGATTTACAAAATAAAGTATTTAGAAATGATTTTATTAGTATTTTTTCAAAAAATGCTAATTTTCTATTGGTAAAAAATATGAATTAATACCACATTTTTGCAAAAATGTCAAGCAGTTGCAACCGTTATTATGTAAAATAAAAATTAATTCAAAATTATATTGACTATGGGCGAAAAATAAGATACAATACAAGCAAAGTAAATGATAGTAGAGGTGAGTTTATGCGACTTTCTGAGCAAAAAAATGAAGTAGAAAATGCAAATCATAATTATAAAATAATTGCAGTAGATGATGAAGGAGGAATTCTTGACGCATTGTCAGTATTTTTAAAACGTTCAGGCTATACGATAAAAGGTTGTACTAATCCATTAGAGGCAATAGAATTAGTAAAAAATGAGCATTTTGATTTGATGCTACTAGATTTTATTATGACACCAATTCATGGTGATCAAGTAGTTGAACAAATAAGAAAATTTAATAAAGAATTATACATTATTTTGTTAACTGGACATAAAGATTTGGCACCGCCATTAGAGACGATTAAGCGTCTTGCTATCCAAGGATATTGCGAAAAGAGTGATAAATTTGACCAATTATTGTTGTTGATTGAATCTGCTATGAAATCAATTGACCAAATGAATATGATTAAAAAAATTAATCAAGAATTAAAAGCATCACAAGAAAAAATTGAAAAAGCATATTTAGAAAGTATTGAAATTATTAGGCAAACTGTTGAGGCAAGAGATTCGTATACAAGAGGACATTCAGACCGTGTTTCTGAATATTCTGTATTAATTGGAAAATATTTAGGATTGTCGGAACAAGATTTACATATATTAAAAATTGGTGGACTTTTCCATGATATTGGGAAAATTGGAATTCCAGATAGTATTTTATTAAAGGAAGCCAAATTGTCAGATGATGAGTATTCGCAAATTAAAAATCATCCAGCTATTGGAAAACATATTTTGGCAAATGCTACAATTTTTCAAGACATTGTGCCAATTGTATTTCATCATCATGAAAGATTTGATGGAAGAGGATATCCATCTGGTTTAGCAGGAGAACAAGTACCACTTTTTGCGAGAATTGCAGCTGTTGCTGATACATTTGATGCAATGACATCAAAGCGTTCTTACAGAAATGCACTTCCACTAGATGTGGTAACAGAAGAAATTAAAAAATGTTCTGGGGCACAATTTGACCCTAAAATTGCAGAAACATTTTTGGATATTTTAAATCATCATTATGACGAAATTTTGGCAATTCAAGAGAAATATAAAACAGGAGCAGAGTAAAATAAATTATAAGAGGCTGTAAAAAACTCAATATATTACGTGGGAAATTTTGGATTTTGTCCAAAATTTCGCTCGTTTTTTAGAAGATAGAGTTTTTACAGTCTTTTCATTTTATAGAATGGCTTTGTTAAATTTTTGTTTTTCCCTTGAAAAAACGAACTTTTTATTATATAATACGAACAAAAACGAGAAGGGGGCACAAAATGAAAGTAATTTTAAAACAAGATATAAAAGGGGTTGGCAAGAAAGACCAAGTAATTAATGCTGCAGATGGCTATGCTAAAAATTATTTATTTCCAAGAAATTTGGCAGTTCCAGCTGATACCGGAAATATGAATCATTTAAAAGCAAAGCAAGATTCGGAGAGTTTTAGAAGGGCAGAAGATAAAAAGGCCTCAGAAGCACTTGCTGAAAGAATGAAAAATATTACGTTAAAATTTCAAGTAAAAGCAGGAGAAAATGGACGTTTATTTGGAGCAATTACGACAAAAGAAATTGCTGAAACTTTAAAAAAAGATTTTGATATTGTGGTAGATAAAAAGAAAATTATGTTGGCAGATAGTATTAAAATAGCTGGAACACAAACGGTTGAAATTAAACTAAATGAAGGTGTTATTGCTAAACTTACAGTTATGGTAAGTGAAAAATAAAAGAATGGAGTTTTTGAATAATGGATGTAGGAAAAGTGCCACCACATGATATAGAAGCTGAACAAGCAGTTATTGGTTCAATGTTGACTGACAAAGATGCTGTACTTAGTAGTGTTGAAGTTTTGCAAAAAGAAGCTTTTTATCGTGAAGATAATAAAGCCATTTATGATGCCATTTTAAATTTATATGCGAAAAATGAACCAATTGATATTATTACAGTAAAAAATGAATTAGTAGAAGCAGGGAATTTTGAACGAGTTGGTGGGATTGAATATTTGGCCTCTTTGCCTGATAAAGTTCCAACAACTTCAAATGTAGAACGCTATATTAAAATTGTAGAAGAAAAATATATGCTTCGAAATTTAATTCAGTCTTCGAATGAATTGTTGGCATTGGGTTACAATGAAACAGAAGAAATTGATGAGATTTTGGATTTAGCTGAAAGAAAAATTTTTGATTTATCAGAAAACAAAAATACAAAGGGTTATGCTTCCATTAAAGATGTACTTGTGGAATCATTTGCTGAATTGGAACGATTGTATAATCAAAAAGGAAGTATTACAGGCGTGCCAAGTGGTTTTATTGATTTAGATAATATGACATCTGGTTTTCATGGTTCGGAATTAATTATTATTGCGGCTCGTCCTGCGATGGGAAAATCTGCCTTTGCAATTAATATTGCGACAAATGCTGCTGTAAAAAATAATGTTCCTGTTGTGATTTTTAATTTGGAGATGTCAAAAGAACAAATTGGTAACAGAATTTTAGGTAGTGAAGCGATGGTGGATAGTAATAAAATCAGGACTGGTCAAATTGAAGACAGTGATTGGGGAAAATTGGCAACAGCCTCTGGGGTGTTATCAGATGCGCCAATTTACATTGATGATACACCTGGAATTAAGGTCATGGATATTCGAACAAAATGTAGAAAATTAAAAATGGAAAAAAAGATAGGTTTAATTGTGATTGACTATTTACAATTAATTCAAGGAAATTCAAAAAGAGGTGGAACACGTGAGAATGAGATTTCTGAAATTAGTCGTTCACTAAAAATTTTGGCGAAAGAATTGGATGTGCCAGTAATTGCTTTATCGCAGTTGTCTCGTAGTGTGGAAAGCAGAGAAGATAAGCGTCCGATGCTTTCTGATTTAAGAGAGTCTGGAGCAATTGAGCAAGATGCGGATATTGTTATGTTTTTATACAGAGATGATTATTATAACGAAGATAGTAGTGATAAAAATAAAGCAGAAGTAATTGTGGCAAAACACAGAGGTGGTTCAACTGGAACGAGAAAGCTTTTGTGGATGCCAAGTTATACTAAATTTGGAAATCTGTCAAATCAGCAGTATGAGAACTATTAAAAAAGGGTAGAATGATGTTAGAACAAAAGGTTTATGAAAATATTGTAAAAAGTCATTTAATTGAAAATGGAGATAAAATTGTGCTTGGTGTCTCAGGTGGTCCAGATTCCATTTGTATGTTGGATATTTTAGGTAAAATGGCAAAAAAAGGTTTGCTGGATTTTGAAATTTTTGTGGCACATGTTAATCATGGTTTGCGTGAAAATGCAAAATTGGATGAAGAATTTGTAAAACTTTTTTGCAAAAAAATGAATATTCACTGCTTTGTAAAGCATGCTAATATAAAAGAAATTGCGCAAAGTGAAAAACGTGGTTTAGAGGAAACAGGTAGAAAAATAAGATATGATTTTTTTGATCAAGTAGAGAAAAAAGTGGGGGCAAATAAAATTGCAATTGCACATAATCAAAATGATTTAGCAGAAACAATCATTATGAATATTTTGCGTGGGACAGGCATCAAAGGATTAATTGGGATAGAAAACAAAAATAGCAAATATATTCGTCCACTACTTGAAATGCAAAGATTTGAGATTGAGGAATATTTAAAAGAAGAAAAAATTGAAGCAAGACATGATGAATCAAATGAGGATAATACATTTACTAGAAATAAAATTAGAAATGTTGTTTTGCCGTATCTTGAAAAGGAGTTTAACCCAAGTATTGTAAATGCTTTAGAAAGATTATCTAATTTAGCAAAAGAGCAAGAGGAATATTTGGAGAAGCAAACAGTTTATTTTTATGAACAACTTTGTATTTCAGAAAGAAAAGAACAACAAATTATTTTGAATATCAAAGAGTTCAATAAGCAAGAAAAATTGATGCAAAAGAGAATAATTTTTTATTCCATTGAGAAACTTTTTGGAACGGCAAAAGGAATTGAGAAAGTACATATGGATGACATGATAAAACTGTGTAATAATAATATTGGCAATAAATATTTAACACCAAATAAAAATCTTAAAGTTGCTTTAGAAGATAAGAAATTAAAAATTACAAAAATCACTTGAAAAAATTTTTGTTATGTGCTAGTATGTTAAAAGGATAAATATATCAAAGGAGGAAGTAATTTTGAAAAGTGGAATAAAAACATTGGCGATTTGGCTGATTATTATCATTATTTCTGTTGCTGTTCTAAGTGGTTTATTAAATAACTCAGATAGAAAAATGAATTATTCAGAGCTAATTCGTGCGATTAATCAAGGAGAAATTTCGGAGATAGAAATTTCATCTGATAAGGAAACATTGTATGTAACTGAAAAAACTGGAGATGTTGCAAGCCGAGTAAAAGAAGTAACAATTCCAAGTTTAGATACATTTATGGAGGAGATATCAGAGAATATTGCTTCTCGGACAAATTGCTGTTACACAAGATGAAGAATCAGCATTTGTAGCAATTTTAAGTGTATTTTCACCATTTGTTATTTTAATTATTTTCTTAGTTTTCTGGTTGTTACTTATGAATCCTAACCAAGGTGGAAATAAAACATCCATGACGTTTGGAAAAAGCAAAGCAAGAATGATTAATATGAATGATAAAAACAGAGTTTTGTTTAAAGATGTAGCAGGTGTTGATGAGGAAAAAGAAGAATTACAAGAAATTGTAGAATTTTTGAAATCACCAAAAAAATTCACAGATATGGGAGCTAGAATTCCAAAAGGAGTTTTATTAGTAGGACAACCAGGAACTGGTAAAACGTTACTTGCCAAAGCTGTTGCAGGCGAGGCAGGAGTACCATTCTTTATTATCAGTGGTTCTGATTTTGTGGAAATGTTTGTTGGTGTTGGTGCTTCTCGTGTGAGAGATTTGTTTGACCAAGCAAAGAAAAATGCACCATGTATTATCTTTATTGATGAAATTGATGCAGTTGGACGTCAAAGAGGAGCTGGTCTTGGTGGTGGTCATGATGAAAGAGAACAAACGCTAAATCAGTTGTTAGTTGAAATGGATGGATTTAGTCCAAATGAAGGTGTTATTGTTCTTGCTGCAACCAATAGACCAGATGTACTAGATAAAGCATTGCTAAGAGCAGGAAGATTTGATAGACAAATTGTTGTGGGTGCCCCAGATGTAAAAGCAAGAGAAGAAATCTTAGAAGTGCATGCTAGAAAGAAAAGAATGGCACCAGATGTTGATTTGAGTATTGTTGCAAAAAATACAGCAGGGTTTGCGGGAGCTGATTTGGAAAATGTGCTAAATGAAGCAGCGCTTCTTACTGCAAGACGTGATAAACAAGAAATTGGGATGCAAGAAATTGAAGAAGCTATGGTAAAAGTGACAATGGGACCAGAGAAAAAGTCAAGAGTGATTAGTGAAAAAGAGAAAAAGTTGGTTGCTTTTCATGAGGCAGGACATGCAGTTGTTAGCCGATTCTTGCCAACACAAGATAATGTGCATCAAATTTCCATTGTGCCAAGAGGAATGGCTGGTGGTTATACGATGTATCGTCCAGCAGAGGATAAATCTTTTATGAGTAAAACAGAAATGGAAGAAAATATCGTTTCTTTGTTAGGTGGAAGAGTAGCAGAACAGCTTGTTTTGGGAGATGTTTCTACTGGTGCAAGTAATGATATTGAAAGAGCAACGAAAATTGCAAAAAGTATGGTTACCAAGTATGGTATGAGTGATGTGGTTGGTACGATTATGTTTGGTTCAGGGCAAGAGGAAGTATTTTTAGGAAGAGATTTTGCACAACATAATGATGTGAGTGAGCAAACAGCTTCAGTTATTGATGCAGAGGTAAAGAATATCATTGATACAGCTTACAGAAGAGCAGTTGATATATTAAATCAAAATATGTCAAAATTGCAAGAAGTTGCAAGTGTGTTAATGGAAAGAGAAAAAATTGATGGCGAAGAATTTGAAGAGATTATGAATGGATAATAAAGTAAAAAGCGTGAAGATTTTTGTATAACAAAGATTTTCACGCTTTTTTATGTATAAAATTTTCCGTATTACAAAAAATAACCAAAAGTGATATAAGGAGAATTTTATGAAAAAATACAGAAGCTTAGATTTTCGTGGAACGTTGTTGGAAAAAAATCAACTGAGTGAATATATTGAAAAAATTGCAGCAGAGCATAGTGTGAAGAGTTCGTCAAATAGTGACACATATCCTGTGCCACTCATGAAAGAGAATTACAAATTTATTTTAGAAACTTACCGATTACTAGACAGACACATTAAGCTTGGGATAAAAGTACATTCGGCGGGCGAGTGGATTCTAGATAATTTTTATATTATTGAAGAAACGGTAAAATCTATTGAAAAAGAAATGCCACTTAAAAAATATAAATCTATGATTGGTTTGTCTGGAGGGCGTTTTCAGGGCTTTGCAAGAAGTTATGTTTTGGCAGAAGAAATTGTTGCTTATACGGATTGCAAAATTGACCAATCTTCGATTGATTTAGCTTTAAGAGCTTATCAGAAAAAGAAATTTTTAAGTATGGACGAAATCTGCAATATTGGTACCTTTTTTAAAATTTCCATGATTTCTCATATTCGCGAAATTTGTGAAAAAATTTATTCTTCTCAAATTCAGAAATATAAAGTAGAAAGTATTATTGAACGCGTAATTGATGGAAAAAGTGGTAATGAAAGAAAATTTAAGACAATTTCTAATGTTAAGGTTTTTAGTGAAAGTGAACTCAAATATCCATTTATTGAATATATGTCTTACAAATTGAAAGTGTATGGAAAAAAAGCAATTGAATACCAAAATGTTCTAGAAAAAGAAGTGCAGAAATTGGGTGTGACACTTTCTGATGTCATTCAAAAAGAGCATTTGTATATTGCAAACTTGAAAGTCAAGATGGGAAACTGCATGATTAGCATTAAGACGATGAACCGTATTGATTTTTCAGAATTATTTGGTTATATTAATGTTTCTGAGGAAATTTTGCGCATGGATCCCGCAGGTGTTTATACTGATATGGACCAAGATAGTAAATCTTATTACAGAGGAAAAATCGAGGAAATTTCGAAAAAGAGCAAAATTTCAGAAATTTATATTTGTGAAAAAATAATTGAGCTTTGCCAAAGATATGAAAATTTCAATAGTATTATGGAAAAGAAAAAAGCGCATGTTGGGTATTATTTGATTGATGAAGGAATCACAGAGCTATATGAGATTTTAGAAATCAAAAATGGCAAAAGAATTAGTAAAAAAGTAAGTAGTCGATTGTACGCTTCTTGTAATATTGCAGTTCCAATGTATTTGGATTTCTTGATTTGTAGTGCCATTTATATGAAATATGGATTGGGCATTTGGAGTATTTTGTTATGGATTATTTTATATATTCCTGTTTCAGAAATTTTTTTGCGTGTTCTAAATTACGTTATGGGAAAAATCAAAAAGCCAACAAGAATTCCGAAAATTTCATATGAAAAAGGAATTCCAGAGGAACTTTCTACATTTATTGTAATGCCTACGATTTTAAAATCTGAAGAAAAAGTCAAAGAAATGTTCGACAAATTAGAAGTTTATTATTTGGCAAATAAATCAGAAAATCTATATTTTGCATTGCTTGGGGATTGTAGTGAAGAAAAAACAGAAACTATGAATTTTGATGAAAAAATTATCCATTATGGGCAAAAATATGCAGAAGAATTAAATAAAAAGTATGGTAATTTTGGTTTTGCAAAATTTCACTTTTTGTATCGAAAAAGAGAATGGAATGCCTGCGAAAAATCATTTATTGGTTGGGAAAGAAAACGTGGACTTTTAGTAACCTTTAATCAATATATTAAAGGTAAAATGAAGGACAATTTTTTAGTAAATACAATTGAAAATCAGAAAGACTTATTACCTGATATTAAATATATTATTACATTGGATAGTGATACAAATTTAAACTTAGAAACAGCGCAAAAGTTGATTGGCGCTATGAACCATGTTTTGAATATTCCAGTAATAGAAAATAATCGTGTGATTTCTGGTTATGGTATTATGCAACCACGAATTGGGCTTGATTTGGGGTTAGCAAAACAAAGCAAATTTGTAGAATTATTTAGCATTCAAGGAGGAATCGATTTTTATACAAATGCAATTTCTGACATTTATCAGGATTATTTTGGAGAAGGAATTTTTACAGGAAAAGGCATTTATGATGTAGGTGTTTATAATGAAATTTTAAATGGTGAAATCATGGAAAATACAGTTCTTAGCCATGATTTGCTAGAAGGTAATTTTTTGCGTTGTGGACTTTTGACAGATGTTATGTTGCTAGATGGATATCCAACACGTTATATTCCATATATTTTGAGAAATCATCGTTGGACAAGAGGCGATTGGCAGATTATAAAATGGCTACGTAATAAGCGCTTAAACGAAATTTCAAAATTTAAAATTTTTGATAATTTACGAAGAAGTTTGGAAAATATTACTTCTTTTATTGGCATTGTAGTGGGTATTTTTTTGTGGAATTTTAATAGAAAACTTGGTTTGGAAGTGATTTTGTGGTCAGGTTTGGCACTTTTAATTTCGTATCTTTTGGATATTATTAATTATATTGTTTTTAAAGAAAGCAATATTGAAGGTGCGGTGTATGCTTATAAAAAATTCTCGAATGATATGAAAAATAGTACAATTAGTTTCATCAGAATGATTTTAAATATTCTATTTTTGCCATATGAAGCTTGGAAGAATGTAGATGCTATTTGCAAAAGTTTATATCGTATGAAAACTAAAACAAAATTACTTGAATGGGTAACTGCCGAAGATGCCGACAAAAATGCAAAAACAGAGTTGAGTTCTTATTTTGTGCAAATGAAAGCAAATGTGATTTTTGGTATTTTGGTTTTATTTTTGGGAAATTGGATTGCAACCTTTTTTGGTATTTTGTGGATTTTGGCGCCAATTGCAGCGTGGTTTATTAGTTTAGATCGAGCACCAGAAAAGCCAATTTCAAAAGAAAATATAGAATATTTAAGCAATATTGGAAAACAAACTTGGCAATTTTTTAAGGATTATGCAACAGAAGAAAACCATTATTTAATGCCTGATAATTATCAGGAAAATCGCAAGAAAAAGATTGTAGATAGGACATCTTCAACCAATATTGGATTGGAGTTGTTAGCAGTTATTTCAGCATATGATTTGGACTACATTAAGATAGATATTGCAATTGATTATATTTACAAAATTATTGGAACAGTAAATGGTTTAGCAAAGTGGAATGGACATTTGTATAATTGGTACAATACGCTTACCTTAGAACCACTCATTCCGCGCTATGTTTCAACTGTGGATAGTGGAAATTTTGTGGGGTATTTGTATATTGTAAAGCAATTTTTAATGGAAAATAATGATGGTGGAAAGCATAATAATATCATTCAAAATATTACAGAGTTAATTGCAAATACTGATTTTTCCAAGTTGTATAGCCCAGAAAATAAGCTAATGTCAATAGGTTTTAATTTAGAGGATAATGAACTAACTGATTCATATTATGATTTTTTAGCTTCTGAAGCAAGACAGGCTAGCTTGGTTGCAATTGCAAAAGGAGATGTTCCAAGCAAGGTGTGGAATAATTTAAGTCGAACACTCACTTCTCTAAAAGGTTACAAAGGCTTAATTTCGTGGACAGGAACTGCATTTGAATATTTGATGCCTAATATTAATTTGAGAAGATATGAAGGAAGTTTGCTAGACGAAGCAAGCAAGTTTGCAGTTTTAAGCCAGATTGAATATGCACGAAAACTGGGAGTTCCTTGGGGAATTTCAGAATCTGCTTTTAATTTAATGGACTTAAATCGCAATTATCAATATAAGGCGTTTGGAATTCCGTGGCTTGGTTTGAAAAGAGGCTTGGAGGATGATATTGTTGTTTCGCCATATAGTACGTTTTTGTCGTTATATGATGCCACAGAAGAGTGTATTAATAATTTAAAAAGGCTAGAAGTACAAGGTGCTAAGCGGAAAATATGGATTTTATGAAGCTATTGATTATACAAAAAATAGGCTCAAAAAAGATACTTTGCAAGAAGTTGTCAAAACGTATATGGCACATCATCAAGGTTTGATTTTACTTTCAATTAACAATGTGATTAATAATGACATTTTAGCAAGGCGCTTTAATCAAAATCCAGAAATTGAAGCTGTCAATGTTTTATTACAGGAAAAAATGCCAATTAAAATGATAATTACAAAAGAGAAAAAAGAGAAAATTTCAAAGAATAAAGCAGCTGTGGATAGTGGTTATATTGAAAGGGTAATTGAAAATCCAGATAAAATGCACAAAAATATGGGTGTAATTGCCAATGAAAATTATCAAATTTTGATTAATGATTTGGGCGAAGGTGTGAGTGAATATAAACACAAAATGATTAATAATTATAAAGAAACTTCTGAACTAAAACAGGGAATTTTCTTTTATGTTCGCAATACGAAAACCAAGAAAATTACAAGCTTAGAAAATTGTGAAAAAGTCATTTTTGCACCAGATAAAGTGAAGTTTATAGGGAAAGATGCAAATCTTAAATTTGAAGTAACAGTTACCTTAGACCCTGATAAGTGTATTGAAATTAGAAGAGTAGAAATTGAGAACTTGGGTAATTTAGATGAAGTTTTAGAGGTTATCTGTGAGTTTGAGCCAAGTCTTTCTGAAAAATCAGCAGAATATGCACATCCTGCGTTTAATAAAATGTTTTTGAAATTTGAAGAGGAAAATGAAAATATTATTGTGCAAAGACGCTCAAGAGATTTAGAAGAATTTTTGTATTTGGCAACAACGTTATACACAGAAGGCGACAAAATTGTGAATTTTGAATATGAAATTGACGAGGAAAAATTCCAAGGGCGAGAAAATTATGGTTTGCCACAAATGATAAAACATCAGAAGATTTTTTCAAAAACAATTGCACAAGTAGTTTCTCCAATTATTGTTATGAAGCAAACTGTAAAAGTGAAATCAAATCAAAGTGCGAGTGTGGATTTGGTCATTGCTGCTGCTGATACGAAACAAGAAGTTGTGGATTTGGTGCAAAGTGTAAAAAGTGATGAAGAAATTGAAAAGATATTAAATATTGCACATGTTAGAAGTGAGGAGCAAAATAAATATTTGCAAATTAAAGGCGAAAAGCTTGAATTATATAGTCGATTGCTAAATTATATTTTACAACGAAATGGCAAAGAGAAGAAAAACACAAATAAAGAATATTCGATTAATAGCTTATGGAAATATGGAATTTCAGGAGATTTGCCAATATTAGTTGTAAGAATTTCAAAATTTGAAGAAACGTATGTGTTAGAAGATATTATCAAGGCGTTTGAATATTATAGAATAAAAAATATTTTGATAGATTTAGTTATTTTGAATCACGAAAAAAATGTGTATGAAAGATTTGTAGAAGACTCGATTAATACTGTGATTGCAGAAAAACAAATGAAACATTTGAAAAATACGTTTGGTGGAATTTTTATCTTAAATCAAAAAGATATGGATCCAGAAGATGTACAAGCAATTGAACTAAAAGCACGACTTGTTATTCATTGTAAAAATGGAGATTTGGCAACATTATTAAAAGATATGGAAGAGAATTCTAAAGATGAAAATTCAAAAATTATAAGAGATAAGCCTAGCAAAACAGAAGAAGAAATTTTGCCATTGCGAGAGGAGAATTTGTTGTATAATAATGGGTTTGGTGGATTTTCAGAAAACGGAAAAGAGTATGTTATTTATAAAAATACAGAAAATAAATTGCCAGCTGTTTGGAGTAATGTTTTAGCAAACAAATTCTTTGGAAGTGTTGTAACAGATGGATTAGGAGGTTATACTTGGTATAAAAACAGTCGTTTAAATAGATTAACTGCTTGGAATAATAATACAGTTTATGATGTACCATCCGAAATTTATTATGTGAAAGACGAAGAGAATGGCAAGGTTTGGACAATCAATAGTAGTATCAATCCAAGTCAAAATTATTATTATGTAAGACATGGATTTGGTTATTCAAATTATCAAAGTAACAACGACAATTTAGTTCAAACAGTAGATGTTTTTGTACCAAATGAAGAAAATGTGAAAGTGCTTGATTTTCGTTTTAAAAATATTGCAAATGAAGAAAGAAATTTAAAATTTGTGGTTTATATAAAACCAGTTTTAGGCGAAGATGAGTATTTTAGTAATGGTAATATTTGCGTTGAGAAAAAAGAAAATGTTTTACTTGTGCGTAACATTTTTGCAAATGATGATTTTAAAGATAAAATGATGTATATTAGTAGCAACGAAAATATTGGTACTTTCACAGGTGATAAAACTGAGTTTTTTGGAAATGGAAGTTTGGAAGAACCTGACAGTTTGTACAAAACTTTAAGTAACCATTCTGGGCTTGGCAAAGAGTCGTGTATTGGTTTTGAAATGAATTTGCATTTGGATAAATTTGAAGACAAGAAATTTTCGATTTTAATTGGTGAGGAAAATAGTTTTGAAAAGATTAATGAAGTACTGGAAAAATATCAAAAAGAATTTGATGTGGAAGTTAAACTGGAAAATGTAAAGTCAAAATGGAATAATATTTTAAGTACAATTTCTGTGAAAACGCCATCTGATTCAATTAACATTTTAGTGAATGGTTGGCTTGTTTATCAAACAATTGCTAGTCGAATTTTGGCAAGAACAGGATATTATCAGTCTGGTGGTGCTTATGGATTTCGTGATCAATTGCAAGATGGCTTGGGCATTAAATATATTGATAGTTCATTTTTGAAAGAGCAAATTTTAAATTGCAGTAGACATCAATTTTTGGAGGGTGATGTGCTTCATTGGTGGCATATTGAAACAAAAAGAGGAATTCGAACACGTTTTTCAGATGATATATTGTGGCTTGTTTATGGTGTTTTAGAATATGTGGAAACAACTAACCAATACGAAATTTTAGACGAAAAAGTGCCATATTTAAAAGGTGAATTGCTAAAAGAAGATGAGCTTGAAAAGTATGATATTTATTATGAAAGTGATGTGAAAGAAAGTATTTTTGAGCATTGCATTAGAAGTATTGAACTTGTAATAGCAAAAGGAATTGATCCATTTCCTAAAATTGGAATTGGTGATTGGAATGATGGATTTAGTAATCTTGGAGCAAAGGGACAAGGACAGAGTGTGTGGCTTGGATTTTTCTTATATGATGTTTTAAATCGATTTATTCCAATTTGTGAACAAAAAGATAGACAGGATTTGGCTGAAAAATATACAAAAGTGAAAGAAGAATTAAAGAAAAATTTGAACACAAAAGGTTGGGATGGCAGATGGTTTAAAAGGGCAATCAATGATGAAGGATACGAAATTGGAAGTATGGCAAGTGAGGAATGCCGCATTGACTGTATTGCGCAAAGTTGGGCAGTTATTTCAAATGCAGGTGACAATGATAAAAAATTTATTTCCATTGAAGAAGCAGAAAATTATTTGATTGACCGAGAAACTAAAATGATAAAATTATTTGAACCAGCATTTGAAAAATCTTCAATTAATCCTGGATATATTAAAGCATATCCAGCTGGCATTAGGGAAAATGGTGGGCAATACACACATGCAAGTTGTTGGCTGATTATTGCAGAAGCGCTACTTGGTTTTGGAGATAAGGCTGTGGAATTTGCGGAGTTGATTAATCCAATTGAACATTCAAAAACAAAAGAAGAGGCAAAAAGATTTAAGTTAGAGCCATATGTTATGGAAGCTGATATTTATGCCAATAAAGATTTATTAGGACGAGGTGGCTGGAATTGGTACACAGGTTCTAGTAGCTGGTATTATAGAGCAATTGTTGAATATATTTTAGGCTTAAAAATCAAAAATGGTTTCTTAAGTGTGGAGCCTGTTATTTCTAAAACATGGGGAGAGTATGAAATAAAATATAAATATAAAACAAGTATTTATAATATTGTAGTAAAAAACAAAGATGCTAAGAATACTGGAGTAGAAAAATTTTTGTTAAATGGTGTTGAAATTAAAGAAAAGAAAATATTGCTTAGTGATGATGGAAAAATCTACAATATACAAATATTTATGTAAAAAAAACTTGCCGAATTAAAATAAATATGATATAAGTAGAAAAGGAAATAAGAATTTGCTTTAAGATATCAGAAAGGTGGGATTTTTTGTGGAAGGATTAGATGGAATAGAAGGGATAGAAAATCTTGACTTAGTAGAACAAGACAAAAAAACAATTTTGGTTGTTGACGACGAAGAGAATATTATGGATTTATTGGTGTATAATTTGGAAAAAGAAGGTTATAACACATTAAAAGCATATGATGGAATAACTGCTGTGGAAATGGCATTAAAAGAAAGACCTGATTTGATTTTGTTAGATGTTATGATTCCTAAATTAGATGGTATTTCAGTTTGTAAAAAAATAAGATATTATTTAAATATTTCTACTATGCCAATATTAATGGTTTCTGCAAAAGATTCTGAATCAGATAAAATAGTAGGTTTGGAAATGGGAGCAGATGATTATATTACGAAACCATTTCAAATTCGTGAATTGATGGCTAGAATAAAGGCTAATTTGAGAAAGACAGAAGCCAAAATGGGTGGTGAAAAAGATTTAGTAGAAGAAAAAGAAGAAGAAATCGTCGAAGTTGGAGATTTAAGACTAGATTTAAAGAAACTAGAAGCTACAATGAAAGGAAAATTAATTAATTTAACAAAAAAAGAATTTGATGTTTTGAAATATTTAGCGTTGCAACCAGGGCAAGTTGTTTCGAGAGAGCAGTTATTGCATGAAATTTGGGAATATGAGGAATATGTTGGTGCCATACGAACCATTGATGTTACGATTAACCGAATTCGTGAGAAAATTGAGAAAGATAAAGCAGATCCAAAGGTTTTAGTTACAAAAAGAGGAGTTGGCTATTATATTGCAGATACGACAAAAAAGTAGAATAATAAGGGCGACATTGTCGCTCTTATATAAATTTAAATATGTAATAGTAAACATTTTTATTTTTTTAAGTAAATTCATAAAAATCACTTGAATTATTATTGACTTAAGTATATAATAAAATAGAATATGTACGAAAGGTTAAATAGTCATGATAAAAAGCATACAAATAAAGATTGTTATGGTTTTTATGATTTTAGGAATTGTTGTTATTACTGGGCTTGGATTGATGTTTATAACGCAGCTCAATGGGATTAATACTCAAATAGAACAAACCAATATGACAAGTTTGGAAATTCAGCAATTACTGACCAGTCAAATGGAACAAATTCGCAAAATCATCTATATATCTTTAGCAATTTTTACAGTATTGATCATTATTCTTGCAATATTTATGGCTAAAGTTATCATAAAACCAATAACAAGACTGGTGAAAAGCGCAGAAATGATAGCAAATGGGCAAGATATTGAAATTGAATACCTTGCAGATAATAAAAATAAAACTGAGATTGATGAACTGGTAGAAGCTTTTAGCATTATGAACACGGAGCTCAAAGAAAATTTAAATGAAGTAACAAGACAGAAAAAGCAAATTGAGACAATTCTTTTACATATGACAGATGGCATTGTAGCTTTTGATAGACATGGCAAAATTATTCATATAAATTTGGCGGCTAAGAAATTACTAGATATTACACAAGAGCAAAATTTTGAAGAAGTTTTTCATAAATTTGATGTTGATATTAATCTTGAAAAAATTATTTATTTAGATGATTGGACATCATCTGAGAAAAAATTAAATCTGGAAAACCAGTCAATTAATTTATTTTTTGCACCATTTAAAAATGAGAATGATAGACCAGCGGGTGTGATTGTGGTTGTGCAAGATATTACAGAACAAGAAAAATTAGATAGTATGCGAAAAGAGTTTATGGCAGATGTGTCGCATGAGTTAAAAACGCCAATTACGTCAATTATGGGATATGCAGATACACTTATTGATTCTGATGTAGACGAAGAAAACCAAAAAAAATTCTTGTCTCGAATTTCCTCTGAGGCAGAAAGAATGTCAAAATTAGTGGCTGATTTGTTGATTTTGTCTAAGTATGATACAGCAAAAATCAAGGTAGAAAAAACAGAATTTGATTTAGGCGAATTGGTAAAATATGTTTTTGAAGGACAAATGATTGAAATGCAGAAAAAAGATTTGACTGGAGAGTGTTATGTAACAGCAGATGTGCCACCTGTTTATGCTGATAAAAGTGGTATTGAAAGAGTGGTTATTAATATTTTGTCAAATGCGATTAAGTATACACAACCACGGTGGAAATATTACAGTATATGTTGGATTTGTTTATAATGATGCTTATATTAAAATCAAAGATACAGGGCGTGGTATTCCACAGAGTGATTTAGAAAAAATTTTTGAAAGATTTTACAGAGTAGACAAGGCAAGAGCTAGAGAAACTGGTGGAACAGGTTTAGGTTTGTCAATTGCAAAAGAAATTATTGAGCAAAATGATAGCAGAATAGACGTAAAAAGTGAAGTAGGAAAAGGTACTGAGGTAGTTATTAGAATACCTACAAAGATTAAATACTAGAGATAAAAGGAGAGGTTGTTATGAAGAAATTTAAAAAAGTAGTTTTAGCATTATTAGTAATGGTAATTTTGTTAGGAACAATATCATATGGAGCATCTATAGAAGAAACTTTAAAAAGTTTTGGAGGCTTAAAATATATTTGTATAGGAGCAGGCATTGTTTTAATTTTACTTGTTTTATTAATTAGTTACAAAACTGATAAATCACAAGAAGAAAAATCAAATCAAATGTTGCAAGAAGATGACCATGATGAGTATGATGAATATGACGACGAAGACGATTATGAAGACGAAAAAGAAATGAAAGAACAAAGTTTATATGAATCTTTTGATGATGATTATGATAACGAGGAAGAATTTGAAGACGACGAGGATTACGATTATGAAGACGAAAAAGAGGATGAATATGAAGAAGAGTTTAATAGTCATGCTTCTAAATTCCAATTAGACGAAATTTTTGACGAAGAAATTTCAGAAGACGATTTTGAAGAAGATAATGTGGAAGAAGACGATGACGAAGAGGAGGAAAATTATTTTAGCAGTGATGATAGCAAAATGAGTTTGGAAGATAGTTTCTTAATGCAAATGAACCAAAATTTGTCAAATTCGGAAGAGGAAGAAACAGAGGAATTTTTCTCAGTAGCAGAAGAACCTAAAAAGAAGACGACTAGAAAAACAGTTTCTAAAAAAACTACAAAAGCAGTTGTAGAAGAACCAGAACCTAAAAAAACAACTAGAAAATCTCCAGCTAAAAAAACGACAAAAACAGAAGAGAAAGTGACAAAATCAACAGCAGCTAAGAAAACAACTGCAAAAAAGGAACCAGCTAAAAAGACAACGAAAAAGGCGGCAGAGGAAAAAACTACTAAAATTGCAGCCAAGAAAACAACAAAAAAAGTAGCAAAAGAGGAAGAAACAAAAGCGAAAAAAGAACCAACTAAAAAAACGACAACGAAAAAGACTACACCTAAAAAAGAAACAGAAAAAACTACAACAAAGAAAACAACTAGAAAGAAAAAAGAAGAATAAAGCTAAAATGAATGATTGACAAGGAAGTGAAAACTAAAATGAGTGATAATGTGAAAAACATATTAGAGTGGGCGTATTGTATTATAATAGCTTTAGTTCTTGCATTGCTATTTCGTTATTTTATTGCAACACCAACCATTGTAAAGCAAAGGTCGATGTACCCTACGCTACAATCAGACCAACGTTTGATTTTAAATAGAACCATGAGAATTACAAAAAAAATGCCACAAGTAGGAGATATTATTACATTTGAAGCTCCAACTAAAACTTATACGCCAGAAGAAGCAAGTCAAAGCAACCCAGTTGCAGTATATGAAAATGAGCCGAAAAGTATTTTTGGGAAATTTGTTTATTATGTGCTAGAATTTACCAAGAGAAGTTATATAAAAAGGGTGATTGCAACAGAAGGGCAACACGTTGTAATTGAAAATAATAAAGTATATGTAAATGGAGTAGAATTAGAGGAAGATTATTTACGGACCTGATGTTGTGACAGAGTCAGCAGTTTTTAATGATTTTATTGTTCCACAAGGCTATATTTTTGCTATGGGAGATAATAGAACAAGAAGCACAGATTGTAGAGCAATTGGTTGTATTCCAATAGAAAAGATAGAAGGAATTGTTGTTTTAAGATTTTGGCCACTTAGTAATTTTGGAAAGATAAATTAGGAGAAACGAGTTTGAGTTTTAAGGATATTGTTGGAAATAGCGAAATAAAAGAATATTTAATAAAAGTAAGTACAACAGGCAATGTATCACAAAGTTATTTGTTTGTTGGAACAGAAGGAATTGGCAAACTTCTTATTGCAAAGGAGTTTGCTAAAAAAGTTTTATGTCTAAATAAGGAAAAAGAACAAGCTTGTGAATGCAAATCTTGTAAATGTTTTGAAGGGTTAAACCATCCAGATTTTTATGTGATAAATGAGGAAGGTGACACAATCAAAATTGAGCAAATCAGAGAAATGACAAGCAAAATAATTGAGCCTCCGATTGTTGCTAATAGAAAAATTTATATTATTAATGATTGCGATAAAATGACGGTGGAAGCACAAAATTGTTTACTTAAAACACTTGAAGAGCCACCAGAGTTTGCGATTATTATTTTGATTACTGCGAGAGAAAATTTAGTTTTGAATACCATTAAATCAAGATGTATGATGTTGAAATTTAAGAATATTTCAAAAGAAGAATTAAAACAATATGCAATCAGAAATTTGGGCTTTGAGCAAGTGACAGAGGATTTATTAGAATCTTTTCATGGAAGTATAGGGCAAGCGCTTGTTCAAAAGCAAATTCAAGATGAGCTTTCGCAAATAAGACATATAGTAGATGATTTAGCAACAGAAGATATTACAACAATTATGAGTGAAGCAAAAGTACTTTATGATAAAGAAAATATTGATGATTTTTTGCCTTATTTATCAGCTGTTGTTTTTAGAAAGGCATTAAATCATAGAGAATATCTTGATTGTGTTGAGAAAATAAAAAATTGCAATATGCGTTTAAAACGCAATTGCAATTTTGATATGTGTATTGATACGATGCTTTTAGAAATGTGGGAAAGCATAAGGAAAGGAATATAAATGAAAAAGGTTGTTGGTATAAAATTTAAAGATACTGGAAAAGTATATTATTTTGATCCAGGAGATTTGAAACTAAGGGAAGGACTTCATGTTATTGTTGATACTGCCACAGGTGAAGAATATGCAGTTGTTACAATTTCTGATAAGGAAATTGAGGATAGTGAAGTTACGGAACCACTCAAAAAAGTTTTGCGTGTTGCTTCTTATAAAGAAAGAAAAATGCGTGAAGATTTTAAGAATAAAGAAAAAGAAGCATTTAATAAGTGCTTAGAACAAATTAAACAATATGATTTGCCAATGAAATTAGTAGAAGCAGAATATAAATATGATGGAAGCAAGCTTACTTTTTATTTTTCTTCTGAAAAAAGAATTGATTTTAGAGAGCTTGTCAAATCGTTGGCGGCTATTTTTAAAACACGAATTGAAATGCGTCAAATTGGAGTAAGAGATGAAGTAAAAAGATTAGGTGGTAATGGAATTTGTGGGAGAGAATTATGTTGTTGTTCTTTTTTAAGAGATTTTGAAGCAGTTTCTATTAAAATGGCAAAAGAGCAAAATATGTCCTTAAATCCAAGTAAGATTTCTGGTAATTGTGGACGACTTATGTGCTGTCTAAAATATGAGCATAATGTTTATTGTGATAAATTAAAAGGTTTACCTAAAATTGGTGCAGAGGTTAGAACACAAGATGGAATAGGGGAAGTATCTGCTGTTGAAACTTTGAAGGAAATGATTCGTGTTAAGTTTCATGAAAATGGAGAAACTTTTTATAAAAAATATAATGCAAAAGATGTGGTTGTGATAAAAGATTCAAATCGTTATAATG
>CATLEX010000018.1 GCA_949927455.1 uncultured Clostridia bacterium | reverse complement strand
TTGTCACATTCCCATTACTGTCAATCTCAATAACTGACGTGTTTCCTTCTGCATCTGTATAATATAAATCTCCATCTATTGTTGAAAACATGCCATTCCCAACATTCAA
Source organism: uncultured Clostridia bacterium (assembly GCA_949927455.1). Lineage (GTDB taxonomy): Bacteria > Bacillota > Clostridia > TANB77 > CAG-508 > Scatovivens. The sequence continues at coordinate 26,297 of CATLEX010000018.1, read as the reverse complement.
AATATCGCCTTCATTTTCCTTACACTTCTCTATGATGTATTCTTGCAAAGTTTGTCCTCTTCCTTCTACATAATAATCCATCATAATTTCTGCTAATTTTAACTGGATTTCTTCCTCTTTTTGGGCTTCTTTTGTGACTGTTACTGATTTTACTGCTTTTCCCATAATTCCATTACTTCCTGCTACCAAATTAAGCGACACTCCTGCTAAAATTAAAAGCACAATAATTGTTACAACTAATGCTACCAATGTTATTCCTTCATTTCGAATACCTAACTTTTTCTTCATAAGTTTTCCCCTTTTCCTCTACCTTATTTTGTATCTTTTTCCGTTTTTTAGTCATCTTTACAACATAATAATTGTATATATATTTCTATTTTATCTTTCTTTTCTTCTTATGTCAATAACTTTTTCTTTAAATTTAATATTTCTAAAAAACATAGCATTATAGCGCCTAACAATAATTGGGGAATTATAGAATTTAGAAGCAAACAAAAAACGTGAAAGGTTTTATTATTCTAAAACTTTTCACGTAATTTTTTAATCTTTAAATGTAATATCTTGGCACCAAAAATCTTTGATGGCACCAAAGTCAACATCTTGACACCAGAACTTTTTAACTGAGCCAAAATCAACATCTTGGCAGAAAAAATCTTTAACTGCACCTAAATTAACATCTTGATACATAAATTCTCTTAATTCTGGAAATTCAATTTCTTGAAATAAGAAATTATGTACTTCACCTAAAACTTTTTCTTGTTTTGGTGTTAATTCAAGTCTAAAAAAATTCTTTAGTTTTCCTAATGTACCATATTGTGTTGGTAAGCTGTTTCCAACTGTATTGTCTTTAAAATTATACTCTTTCATTTGTTCCTCCTTGGTAAATTTAATCCTTATTTACAACTAATATATACTATAACCTGACATAAATCAAGTATTTTCTACAAATTTTATATTAAGTTTTTGTAACAAAACCGTTACAGTTGTGTTACATTTCCACAGTTAATCCATTTTCTGTGGATTGATTTGGTTCTAAATTCAGAATTTGATTTTCTAAGTTTAGAAGATTATCAGCTTTTAATTTTACTAGCAAATAATTTGCTGTATGTCCCTTATAATAACCCTCTTCTTTTTCTTCGACTAATATTTCCACTTTTTTTCCAACATACTGCTCATGATAAAACTTCTGATTTTCCACTGACAATTCTAGTAACCTTTTACTCCTAATTTCCTTCAACGAATTCGAAATTTGATTAATCATAGTTGCAGCTTTTGTTCCAGTTCTAATAGAATATTTAAAAATATGCATCTTATAGAACATAATTTTCTTCAAAAACTGATAAGTCTCTTCAAATTCTTGATCTGTTTCACCTGGAAAACCAACTATAATATCCGTTGTTAAAATTACATCTGAATATGTATTCCTTAATTTTTGCACAATACTCTCAAATTGTTCTGTTGTATAGCGCCTATTCATTCTTTGCAAGGTTGCTGTACAACCGCTTTGCAAAGATAAATGAAAATGATGACATACTTTATGTAATTTCTTCAGCCTTTTCAAAAATTCATCGTTTATTAAAAGTGGCTCAATCGAACCGTAACCTTATTCTCTCTATGCCTTCAATCTGATTAATTTCCTCCAATAAATCAATTAAGTCATATGCTCTCCCAAAATCTTTTCCATAGGATGCAACATGAATTCCTGTTATAACTACTTCTTTAATCCCTTTATTAGCAATTTCAGTAATTTCTGTAATCACACTTTCTGGATTACGACTTCTCACACGTCCTCTTGCATAGGGAATTAGACAATAAGAACAAAATCGGTCACAACCATCTTGCACTTTTATAACAGCACGTACTTTTTCTGTGTATGTAACACTTCCAAAATCACCATATTCTTTATTTTCAAAAACGTCACTCTGAATATTCATTTGATTTTGAATTCTGTTTTTTGGGTAATTTTCCACAAATTGAACAATATTTTTCTTCTCATGCGTTCCTACACACAAATCAATTTCTGGCATTTGTTCAAGTTCTTTTTGCGCCACTTGAACATAACAACCGCACTGCAACAATCATAGCATCTACATTCATTTCTTTGGCTCGTCTAAGCATTTGCCTTGATTTTCTGTCAGATATATTGGTTACAGTGCAGGTATTCACAACATAAACATCAGCTTTTTCATGAAACTCTACAATTTCATATCCATTATCTATAAATTTTTGTATCATTCCATTGGTTTCATATTGATTTACTTTACATCCGAAGCGTATAAAATGCTACTTTTCTCATTGTAATTGTTTCATAACCTCTTCTGCAAAATTATCTTCTGCTTTTTCGATTCCTTCTCCTCTTTCAAATCTTACAAATCGATTTAATTTAGCACCTTTGCTTGAAATCAAATCTCCCACTTTTACATTCGAATCTTTTACAAAAACTTGGTCAACCAAACAAATTTCTGAATAAAATTTTCCAATTCTTCCTTGCACCATTTTTTCAGCAATTTCAGCTGGCTTTCCTTCGTTCATAGCTTGTGCTTTTAAGATTTCCATTTCTTTTTTCGTTCTATCTTCTGGAACTTCGCTTCTTTCCATATATTCTGGATTTGCTGCTGTAATTTGCATACAAATATCTTTTGCTAAATCAGTTTCACCTTTTTCAAAATCAACCAAAACAGCAATTCTTCCATCTCCATGAACATATCCTTCTACTAAGCCAGCAGATTCAAATCTTACAAATCTTCTGATTGACATATGCTCTCCAATTGTTGCAATTTTTTCTGTCAAAACTTCACTCACTGTTTTGTCTGAGTTAGCATATTTTGTATTTAATAATGCTTCTACATCTGCTGGATTACTGTCCACAATTATTTTTGCAGTCGTGTTTACGAATTCTTTGAATTCTTCATTTTTAGCAACAAAATCAGTTTCACTATTTACTTCAACAATACTTCCAACTTTTTTATCTTCGGCAACATAAACTGTAACCAAACCTTCAGCAGCCACTCTATCTGATTTTTTCGCTGCTTTTGCAATTCCTCTTTCTCGTAATAATTCAGCTGCCTTTTCCATATCTCCATTTGTTTCTGTTAAGACTTTTTTACAATCCATCATTCCAGCACCTGTCTTTTCTCTTAACTCTTTTACTAAACTTGCACTTATCATTTTTATCCTCCTTTTAAACTTTTCAATTTTATCTTTATAGGAAGAGTTGTAAAAAACTCTAACTTCATTAAAAAAGAGCGAGCGAAATTTTGGGCATTGTCCAAAATTTCTCACGCAAAATATCAACTTTTTACAGCCCCCCTACATTTATGTTTCATTTTGGGATTTTTATTCTCCTGCATTTTCTACAACTTGTTCCATATCTGTAACATCTTCGTCATTTTCTTCCTCAGATCCGATTGGCATAATCGCATCTTCTCCTTGTCTTCCTTCAATTACTGCATTTGCCATCACATCAGCAATTAACTTTACAGCTCTAATGGCATCATCGTTTCCTGGAATTGGATAATCTACATCTTCTGGACTACAATTTGTATCTACCAAACCAACAACTTTAATTCCTAATTTTTTAGCTTCTTTAATTGCATTATATTCTTTTTTAGGGTCAACAATAAACATAACCCCTGGCATTTCAGTCATTTCTTTAATACCACCAAGATTTTTTTCCAATTTTTCCATTTCGTTCTTTAAGCCAATGACTTCTTTTTTAGGTAACACATCAAATGTACCATCTTCGCTCATTTCTTCTAATTCTTTTAATCTATCAATTCTGCCACGAATCGTCTTGAAGTTTGTAAGCATTCCACCTAACCATCTTTGATCAACATAGTACATACCACATCTCAAAGCCGCTTCTTTGATACACTCTTGTGCTTGTTTTTTTGTTCCTACAAACAAAACTGTTTTTCCATCTTCTGCTTGTTCTCTCAAAAAGCTATATGCCTCGTCTAATTTTTTTGATGTCTTTTGTAAATCGATGATGTGAATTCCGTTTCTAGCTTGGAATATATACTCCGCCATTTTAGGATTCCATCTTCTTGTTTGATGTCCAAAATGAACACCTGCTTCCAATAATTGTTTCATTGCAACTACTGCCATTTTAAATTCCTCCTTATTTGTTATTCCTCCACAGTATTTCTACACTTATCAAACACTATTTCCAAAATAGAAACGCACTTGTCTAATAAGCTCATACTATGTGTGTTTTTTAACGTCGATATTATATCAGAGTTTTTCTAAAAATGCAAGCTTTTTTTGATTTTTTTATTTATAATCTTTTTCCCTCTTTTACAAACCATTCTCCACTTTCGAAATTATCATGCACAGTTTTAAACCTAACATCTAATCGTATATCAATTTTTTCACTATACTCCAAATAAATTGACTTAAACACGTCCTCTAGCTCCTTAAAATAAATTCCTTGATTTTTTGGAAATAGTTGTTCTACCTCTGATTTTGACAAATCTGTTTCTAAATCAACTTGAATCGCAACAACATCTGTAAACTCATCATAAACTACTTCAAATCTTGGTTCACGCAAAACATCAAAATTCGTAATTTCATTTTGATGTTCCTCTTCTGTTGCAGGAATTAAAAATGGCCATGGTTCACCAGTAGGATAAGCATAGCAATTACTCATCAAAACCAGATACTGTAATAAATCTTGGTATTCTCTTTCAGAATATAAAATACTTGGCAAATTAATTCCTGTATGGTCAACTCTTACAACATGTCCAGCTAATTTATTGACGACATTTTCTATTGGCATTTTTTGTATTTCGTCTTGTACTTTTCTATTTTTCACATGTCTATTCAATAAATTTAAATATTTTTTATCTCCTATATCAAATTGTAATTTTTCTATTCTGTCATCCAATTTCAATACTGTTTCAGGTTTCAAGTTACGTGATTTAATATGTATTTCGTCTTGCAAAATAGTTACATTTTGCAAATCTTTCAATAGCGTTAAAAACATCTTAAATAATTCTCTATTTTGTTCATTTTTTGGAAAACTATATTCTATTTTTTGTAACATGACTTGCCTCCTATTTTATAGAATATCATAAACTTTTTAAAATTACAATTCTGTTCCCAAACTTTTACACAATAACAAAACGGATCTAAAAATACGTATTCAATACCCATTTTTAAACCCGTTTTATTATCAAACTTCAGTAAAATCTACAATTATTTGTTTAACATTTGGTTTTCAGCTTGCTCGATCATTTTCTTAACCATTTGTCCACCAATTTTTCCAGCGTCTTTTGCAGATATATTTCCGTTGTAACCATTCTTCAAGTTAACACCAACTTCTGAAGCTACTTCATATTTGAATCTATCTAATGAATCCATTGCTTCTGGAACTGCTTTTCTACTATTTCTTGCCATTTCTTTTCACCTCGCTTTATAACATATTGAAAAAACATATCATGTAATTTCAATATATATGATGTGCGATTTATCACAAAATAAACTGGTAATTTTTAGAAATTTATGATTCAAAATTTTCGTGAACTTTTCCTTCTTTATCAATATATATTGTTTCAATTTCATTTTCATAATCTTGATAATCCACTTCTAAATAAGGAATAAACAAATTTTGATAACAATATGCTTCTCCTGTTTCTATTCTTTGCGTGGTTTTAAATACTTGCTGAATTTCGTCATAATATTTCGAATTAAACAATGCTTTTGTCGTAATATATTCATATTTATTCATTTCTAATTTCAAAATATCCTCATAAACTTTCCAGTCATTTTTATCTTCTAAATATTGTGAAACTGTATATAAAGCATATGCATTATTAATAACAAAAAACTGATTGCTATTTTGACTTGCCTTTTCCTTTACTTGTTTTATTTCATTTAAAAGATATTTTTTTGCTGTTTCAAAAATTTCTTCATTTCTGCTATCAGAATCATAAATATCATATAACGAAACATCGATATAATAATTGCTACCTTGTTCAATGAATTCATAATCAGCATCAAATCTTTTGGCTAAAACTGGCAAATTTTCTAACACTTCATATGTACCATCAAAAATAGATTGCTCTGTTTTATACTTATCATATATTACTATTTTGTCCATCATATCTTCATAATAAACACTAACATAAAATTCACTTAAATTAATTTTTTGTTCATCAAAAACAAATTTTATATCTTTTCCTTCATTAAAACATATTGCTAAATACAGCATGATTTCTTCTACATCATTATAATCAACTACCTGTAAATCTTGTGTTTCCTCGCTAATTGGTTCAACATCTGTTTGACTACTAATCATATCATGATATACACTAGTATTAAAAATATTAGCTGCTTTTGTATCTTCTGCAAACAAATCTTTTAATTTAATTTTTTCTCCAGTTGTCAAATCAAAATTTTCAGTAATACATTCATCCAATAACACTTCTGGTTCTTCCTCTTCGGACAGTGGAAGATATGAAAATACATCATAACTAATTGACAATGTGTTGGAAAAATTTGAATTTACAATTGCATTTACATTAAAATTTTCTTGGTTAACTTTCCCTGCCTTTAAAGCTTGATCCACAAAAGCTTCTAAATCATTTTTCAAATACTTATTAATCTCTGTTTCAATTTTCTTATCTTTCAATCCATCAATTTGATAATATTCAATCTCCAAATCTTGATAATCTTCTTTACAAAGAACTGTTTTTAATTTGTTTAAATCATAAGTTTCACTTTCATCTAATGTCCTTTCTTTTTTTGCCACATTAGATACATTTGTTACGTTCTTCCCCTGTAAAATTGTATTTGTCATATTTTGTTTTTCTGCCAAATCTATCGTATTTTTATTAACATCTCTTTGAATAAAAAAACTTGTTATCACCACAGAAAACATCAAAAATACTACTATAAAAATTATTCTATTTTTCAAAATCCACTTTTCCCTTCTAAAACATTTCTATTTTACTGGCACATATCCTGCCTTTTCTACAATCTTTTGTCCTCTTGAAGATAACATTGCATCTCTTAATTTGGTCGCTGGACTCTCCTTTTCTTCTTTTCTAGTTACTGCATAATAAGCAGTTATAATTGGATAATCTCCTGATTTTATAGTTTCATTATTTGGCTCTACGCCATCGACTTCTAGCATTTTTACATTTTCTTTGAGATACATGGTATTCGCATAATAATAGTAAGAATATCCAATACTTCCAGGTCCATTTTCGTAATCAGAAACAACATCTAAAATATCACTCATGGATTGTGCTACATTTTCTTTTTCTGGTTCTTTCATTTTTTTGCCATCCATCACCAAACTTAGCATTCCTGTTTGACTTCCTGAATTTTCAGGACGTTGATAGGCAATTATTTTCTCATCCTTTCCACCAACCTCTTTCCAATTCGTAATTTCACCAGTATAAATCTTTTGGATTTGCTCAACAGTTAAAGAGTTTACTGGGTTATCAGCATTTATGAAAAAAACAAAACCTTCATTGACAACTTTATCATATTGCAATTCTATATTTTTCTCCTTAGCATAATTTATTTCATCTTCTGAAGGCTCCACCACCAAAATCAAATCACTCTTTCCATCTATTAAATTCACATACGCTTTATGTGTTTTAGAATGAGCAACCTCCACTTCTTCCAGTCCTGTAAAATCTTTTTCAAATGCTTCTGCAAGCGGAATAGTAGCTGTTGAACCATCTACATTTGGATAATTCTCTTTTGAAAATAACGCTTCTGTACTAATTCTTTCATTAACATCATTCTCTTCCTTTGCAGTCATATTTTTATTACTATTTTCTTGTTTTGTAAAATATTGATACGCCTCATAACACCCAAAGACAATCATTGCACAAATTATCACAACTAATACATTCAAAACTATTTTTTTCATAAAATTCTCCTTTTTACTTTTCTACAAAAAAGAGCTGACAAAACTCAGCTCTTTACTTTTTTACATATCTGGCTCAATTAGACCAAAGTTTTTTGAATCTTTTAACTTAAAAATAACATTTACCTTTCCTGTATCTACATTGATAAATGTATAGAAAATGCTATTTGCTTTTTCAGAAAGTTTAATTTTTGCATCTTCTACCGAAATTGGTCGAACATCATAATACGCATTTTTCACAACTTCATTTTCAATTACCTTTTCTTCCTCACCAGAAATTGTCATTTGTTTTAAAGAAGAATCACGTTGCATTTTCTCTTTCTTCGCCTTACTTTTTCTCATTTGACCTTCTAAAATATCAATATCTTTATCAATTGAAGCATACAAATCTTTTGACTCTGTTACTGCTTTATAAGAAGTTCCTTTTGTATATAAATACATTTCAGCAATTTGTGTATCTTTTTCAGTTTTAATCGTCACATTTGCTTCTACATCGTTATTATCTTCCTCAAAATATTTCTCTATTCTTGTTAATTTCTTTTCTGTATATTCTTTAATTGCATCTGTCGCTTTTAAATCTTTTCCAATAATCGTTATTTTCATAATTTTTACCATCCTTTCTTTTGCTTTGCAATTTCATTATACCTGTTAATCAAAAATTTTGCAAGCATTTAAAATAAAATTTTTCATTTGACTTTTTGTCTTTCAATATAGCACCAAATTTTCTCCGTCTCTTCTATAATATTTCGAATATTTTTATCAAATAAATCTGCTCTAATATTTGCTTTCGACTTTTTCCCTAAAATCATACGTAGCAATTCAAATACATTAATCACATAATGCCTAAAATCGTAAGAGTCATCAATACTCGATATTTCAACAGTACCTATCAAACCATACGAATTGTCAAAAAAATTTAACACTTGGTCCAAAACCACATCCTCAATCTTTGGATTATTTATTTGATAATAATTTTTTAAATTTTGTTTATATTTTTCATAAAAATTTTCTACATTAAAAATCAATTTATGTTGTTTAATATACAACTGCGCAACATGCAAATAAAAAGCCTTTACAAAGCAATACACCAGAGATTGATTCACCATTTGACTTTTTTCGAAATTTTCAAGCATTTGATAAATACTATCTTCACTTAAATAAAACAAATCTTCTGCCATTTTTTCTTCTACTGCCAATTACTTCATCTCCTTTTTTACAAATTCCAAAAAAGCCTGACAGCCTTCTAAAACATCATCAAAAGTCACATCAAAATTTCCTGTATACCATGGATCAACAATATCACGCGGATTTTTGGAAAAATCTAATAATCGATACACTTTATTTTCGTTATCCTCTCCAATAATTCTGTAAATATTTCGTATGTTGCTAGTTTCCATTCCTAAAATATAATCAAATTTTTCATAATCTTCTTTTACCAATTTTTGTGCTTTCTTATCTCCATATAGGATCTGTTTTTCCTTCAATTTTGCCATTGTTCCATAATGAATGCCATTACCAATTTCCTCTGAACTTGTCGCTGCAGACTCAATCTGAAATTCAGTTTCCAAACCTTGTTTCTTCACTAAATCCTTCATCACAAACTCCGCCATAGGCGAACGACAAATATTTCCCAAACACACAAACAAAACTTTTATCATAACTACTCCTAAAATTATTTTCTTTATTTTATATCTAAACTATTTCTATGTCAATAAAAAAATCCAGTTTAATAATAAACTGGATTTTTATTCTAGCTTCTTCTAGCTGCTCTTTCTCTATCTTTATTATTCAAAATTTTCTTTCTCAAACGAATTGATTTTGGCGTTATTTCCACAAGTTCATCTTCTTGAATAAACTCAATGGCTTGCTCCAAACTCATTAAGATCGGTGGAACCAATCTTAATGCTTCGTCAGAACCAGATGCTCTCGTATTGGTCAAATGTTTTTCCTTACAAACATTAATCGCCAAATCCTCGCCTCTTGAATTTAATCCAACAATCATTCCTTCATACACTTCCACACCTGGTCCAATAAACAATTCCCCTTTGTCTTGCGCATTATATAAACCATACGTAATCGATTTACCATTTTCAAATGCTATAATTGTTCCTCTTGTACGTGCCTGAATATCTCCCTTAAATGGTTCGTAGCTATCGAAAATATGGTTCATAGTTCCTTCACCTTTCGTATCTGTCAAAAATTCGGTTCTGTAACCAATAATGCCACGTGCTGGAATACGGAATTCAATTTTTGTATGCCCTGCTTCTGCTGGTTCCATATTCGTCATTTCTGCTTTTCTTCTACCCAATTTCTCAATCACATTTCCGACACAATCATCTGGCACATTGACAACCAATAATTCAATTGGCTCACATTTAACGCCATCAATCTCTTTGAAAATAACTTTTGGTCTTGAAACAATTAACTCATAACCTTCTCTTCTCATATTTTCAATCAAAACAGATAAATGCAATTCGCCTCTTCCGTGACACTTCAAAACTATCTGCTGAATCTGTTTCTTTGACACGAAGACTGACATTTCTGTCAAGTTCTTTAAACAATCTGTCACGCAAATGTCTTGATGTAATAAACTCACCTTCTTTTCCTGCAAAAGGTCCATTATTGACACTAAATGTCATAGAAACAGTTGGCTCATCAATATTAACAAATGGAATTTTTTCAGGATTATTATAATCACAAATCGTATCTCCAATATTAATATCATTCACACCTGAAAGAGCAATAATATCACCTGCTTCGGCTTTTTCGACTTCAATTCTTTTCAACCCTTCATATGTATTCAATTTGGTAACACGACTATTCAAAGTTTTATCTTCTTTACAAATAGCAACTGCTTGTCCCACTTCAATAATGCCTCTTTCCACACGCCCAATTGCAATTCTTCCCACATAATCATCATAATCAATGTTAGAAACTAACATTTGTGTTGTTCCGTCCAAATCGCATTTTGGTGGCTCAATTGTATTAATAATCGTCTCAAACAAACATTGTAAAGTTTCGCCTGGTTTGTTCAAATCCAAAGTTGCAATTCCATTTTTAGCAGAAGCATATACAACTGGAAATTCCAATTGGTCATCATCTGCACCAAGGTCAATAAATAATTCCAAAACATCGTCAACCACTTTTAGTGGCTGTGAACCTGGTCGGTCAATTTTATTAATCACAACTATTGGCTTTAATTTTAGTGCCAACGATTTTTTCAAAACTTCTCTGGTTTGAGGCATCGCACCTTCAAAAGCGTCCACAAGCAAAACCACGCCATCTACCATTTTCAAAACACGTTCTACTTCCCCACCAAAATCAGCATGTCCTGGTGTATCCACAATGTTGATTTTGATATCCTTATATTGTACTGCTGTATTTTTAGAAAGAATGGTAATTCCTCTTTCTTTTTCCAAATCATTTGAATCCATAACTCTTTCTGCCACTTGCTCATTGCTTCTAAACACACCACTTTGTCTTAACATGGCATCTACCATAGTTGTTTTTCCGTGGTCAACGTGCGCAATAATGGCTACATTTCTAATCTTCTCATTCACTCTCATTTTGATATTACATCCCTTTCATTATCAAAAAACATTTTTATAATTTATAAATTAACCATAATATTATATATTAAATTTTAATATTTGTCAATCTAATAATCTCTTGTTTTAATTCTTCACTTACTTTATCTTCTATTTCTTTATCCACTTTGCCAGATGCATATTTTGAAAAATCCATTGGCTGACCATAAATAATCCTATTTTTTGTAAATGGTTTTGCTTCCCCCTGAATACCAATTGGCACAATTTTGCTGCCTGTTTTTAGTGCCATATAGGCTGCTCCATTTTTTAATTTACCATCATTTTTTTCCATACCATTACGAGTTCCTTCTGGAAAAATTCCGATACAACCACCATTTTTCAAAATCTTCATCGCCGTTTTTAAAGAACCAATGTCTTTGTTATCTCGTTTTACCCAAATTCCGTCAAAAGTAAAACATAAAAAACACATCAATGGATTACTTTTTAATTCTTCTTTTGCCATAAAACTCATTTTTCTTCCAGCTGTAACAGTAATAAGCGGTGGGTCTAAATATGTTCTATGATTTCCACAAAACAACAAAGCTCCTTCTTTTGGCACATTTTCTTTGCCTATAATTTTAACTCGATATACAATTTTGCAATACCAGAAAATACAAAATGCCACAACCACTCTACAAATTTTTTTAACAATTTCTTTCATAAATTATCCTCTTTGATTATAATTTTATCCAATTTTTTAACCCTAAAACTCTATTTCATTTTCTGTTTGATTATTTTTTCTATTTTCTCCACAACTTCCTCAATTGTCATATTCGTAGAATCCACTAAAATGGCATCTTCTGCTTGTCTTAATGGTGCAATTTCCCTCTGTGTTTCTAACTTGTGCCTCTGCTTTATAGATTCTAACACATCTTTATAGCTAATTTCTATTCCCTTTTCTAAATTTTGTTTATATCTTCTCCTTGCTCTCTCTTCAACAGAACAATCTAAATAAATTTTTACATCAGCATCTGGAAATACGACTGTTCCAATGTCTCGTCCTTCCATAATCACATTTCCATCTTTCCCCATTTTTTGCTCAAGTAATGTCATCTTATCTCTTACTACTTTTAAGGCTGCAAACTTGGCAACATTGTCATCAATCTGTGGAGTTCGTATTTGGGCCGAAACATTTTCTCCATTTAGGAAATTTTCTTCATTTGGTTTTAATTCAATCTCTATATTTTCTAATATTTCTATTAATTCATCACATTCAACTGGCTTAACATTCTTTCTTAAAGCAGTTAATGTAACACAACGATACATCGCTCCTGTGTCAATATACACCAAGCCCAAATCCTCTGCAATGATTTTCGTTACTGTTCCTTTACCTGTTCCAGCAGGTCCGTCAATTGCTACAACAAATCCCATTTCTTTCCCCTTTACGATTATTTTTCAATATGTACACCTTTAGCAACAATTTCTGTGCTAAGCACATTCATGGAAGTCAAATATTCAATATCTTTTACAATCCCAGACTTTAATTTCTGAATGGCATTTGAAACTGGATAACCAACCTCCAAAATTACTTCAATATAAATATAAATTCCGTCATCTGCCCCTTGATGTTTCTTGATAATAGAGCGATGTACTTTATAAATGCTTTCCATTTTCTCTGCCACAACCTCAATAATTTGTTTGAAAACCGAATCAGAAATTTGAAAATTTCCCATATAACTAAAGGTTGGTCTAATAATGGATTTTTCTGCTATATATGGTTTATTTCCTTTTCCTGTTGATTTAAAAATTTGAAGTGGGTCTAATAAATAGCCAGAAAAATCCTTTTTGATAGCAAAAGTTGGTACTGGAATGACATGCTTTCCTTGTGTTATTCGGATATTTTTAGCCATTTCCATTTCTTCAGGAGTTGCCACATCTTGAATATACGTTGTCTCTAAAATTGGTCCAATTTCCAAACTGTTTGCGATTTTTTGTACCATTTCGTCAGATGTTCCCAAAATCAAAATTTTATCTGGTCTATATTTTTTTATAGCAGCTTGCATCTCTTTTCGCTTATCTTCACTGTAAAATATCGCATTGCGGACTGTTTCCACTTTGGTTGGTGCTTTTTTTGCAGATATTCCAGCCAAAACTTCATTTTCACTTACCAGCAAACCGTCATCAATAATATATTTAATTCCTTGCTTTCCAGCCACCATCTGCGCTCTATAACTTTTGCCTGTACCAGATGGTCCCACAAAAGCATATGCTTTCACTTTATGAGAAAATAACATTTTTTATCCTTTCTCTACCTTTCCTGATTAATCAACATTTCCAAATCTGGATTTGGCATTTCTTCTCCTACTGCTCGAATGCGCACATTTTTGACATGTGAACGCAAATCTTTATCACGACAATCAACCACATACTTACCAAACTGTTCTTTTGGAATGGTAAAACAAATTTTATCACTTGCCGAAACAATACTAATTAATTCTAACGTATCTTTATTCAAAATTCCATAATCCACATTTTGTACAATGTCTGTATCAATTTCGATAAAATAATCAGCATCACTAATTGCACGAATTCGGTCAAATTTATAATACAAAGACAAATACGTATTGACCACACTAGCTGTTGACGTTTCCAAAAAGAAATTATCTACATTAATTAAGTCTTCTCTACGAATTTTATCCATAAACAAAAACTTGCTCACAATCACATCTTTTTCTCCATTTTCTCTTGCTTGCTCTAATTGCTTGGTCAGTTTTATTTTATAAGGCAAAATGTAGCGAATGTCAGAATACGTCGTTGGTAACATTCTAGAAAATGCTATAATTGTCAAAATACCACAAATCAACAGATAGCCTTTTTTTCTCTCCGAAAAATGACTTGCAATAATTTGGCTATTGGCACTCACAATACTAATCAGCAAGGCTTCATAAGGTACAAAACAACGTGGCGTAAAATAGCCCATAATGGAAAATGGAATAGTTGCAATGATACATGGTAGTATAAAATATATGATTTCTTTTTTTAATAATTCCTTTTGCTTTAAAAATCCTACCCAAATCATAGAAACGACAATAATCACTAATTGCCATTTGATGTCTTTGTAGTTTCCAAGACATGCCAAAGCAGATTTATTTTCTGTTACATCAACCATACTTCTGGCTAGATTTCCGGGCGCAATAATCGTCAAAATCGCTCCTAATGCAAAAAGTACAACTGTGCCAATCAAAAATAAAGTATCCCATTTAGAAGATTTCCATACTTTTCTGATATTGCCTAAAAACAAAACTCCTAAAAAAGCGCCTCCTACAAATGCCATCACTTCATGCGAAAATCCAACTAAAAATCCACACAAACTTACCAAAATTTTTTGCCATACTTTCAAATCTTGGTTTTCCACAAAATAGCCATAGACTGTGTACAAATATGCCATTAATGCCGTTGTTGTCCATAAATAATTCAAACTTCCGGCTAATCCATGCAAATTTTTCACCAAACATTTTACCATATACCAAAAAGCCAAAAGCCAAAATTACAGATACATAGGAATTTTTACGTGTGATAAATCGATTTATCATAAACAACAAAATAACAAAAAAAAGTGTATTGATGATTTTAAAAATAGTTGTACTAGTTGTCATAAAAAGCGCCACTAAAATATGAGGAATAATCCTTCCTGTCCAGCTACTATATAAATATTTTGCACCATTTCTAATTTCGGTAAAATCCGTAATTTTTAGATCATCTCCACCAATTAAAAAAGCGTAACTGTAATCATCTGGACTAATTAAAGTAGCTATATTCAAAATAAACAGGCATCCAGCTATTGCCAAAAGCAACACAATAATTGGCCAATTTTTCTTTATTTTTTCCATAAACTCTCCATTAATTTTTGATCTTGTACTTTTTATAATTTTCAATTGCATCTCGTGTTGTAATCGTTATTTTTTCAGGCAACTTTTCAAGTGAAAACCATTTCATATCTAAATGTTTATTTGGTTCCATAATTTGTGGCTGTCCTTTTACAATTTTGCACAAATAACTAGGTGATACCCAATGTTTTTCCTCTGCTTTTATAATATGGTCACAAATTCCCAAGCAATCAATCACAGCAACATCTGCTCCTGTTTCTTCTTTTACTTCTCTTTTGACTGCCTCTTCAAATGTTTCAAACATCTCCAATTTACCACCAGGAATACACCAATATTCTTTTTCTGGAGCTTTATTTCTTAGTTGCAATAATAGTTCATTTTTCTCATTTAAGATAAAAGCCCCACAACCAACACCTATATAATCTTTCCCTTGAACCATGATTTTTACACCTTCTAAAAAATATAATCAATTGACAAAAGAAACTAGGAGTGCTAGGCGAAATTTATAAAAAGGCAAGAGCGCAACCGTTTGGTTGTAATCGCGTTTTTTATGAATTTCAACAACGCAATCCGCCATTTATTTTGTCAATATTGCTCTATTTAGTTCGTCACGCATCCAAATTGCTTCGCTACGCGTTGCTTTTGCATATTCTTCATCTGAAAATTTATCCTTCCACTTATCTGATCTATAAGCACACATCAAACTTCTTGACGCATTAATAATTCCACCAAATCCATTTTTATCAAATCCAAGTGCGACATCTTCTGCTTTTCCACCTTGCGCACCAAATCCTGGAACTAAGAAAAATGTATGAGGCATTTGCTCTCTTAAAGTCTTTAGCTGCTCTGGATAAGTTGCTCCAACAACTGCAGCAACACTACTATAACCACTTTCTCCAATTAATTCTTGTCCCCAATTTTCCACTAAATTCCCCATTGTTTCATAAATTGTTTTTCCATTTTCTAATTTCAAATCTTGCAATTCACCAGAAGATGGATTTGATGTTTTTACCAAAATGAAAATTCCTTTGTCATACTTTTTGCAATCCTCAATAAATGGCTTCACACAATCCGTTCCAAAATAAGCATTTACAGTTACAAAATCAATATTATCATTGCCATATAATTTGTCTTCTATTTTCGTTTTGCCAATAAAAGCATTTGAATAACTCTCTGCTGTTGAACCAATATCACCTCTTTTAGCATCCACAATAACAATCATTCCCTTTTCCTTAGCATACTTACAAGTTTCTTGATAGCATTGAATTCCAGCTATACCAAATACTTCATAAAACGCCATTTGCGGTTTTACCGCTGGAATAATGTCACAAACGCTATCAATTAAGGCTTTGTTATATTCCAAAATCCCCTCACATATTTTCTCAATGCTTCCATTATACTTTTGTTTAATACATTCTGGCAACATATTATATCTTGGGTCTAATCCCATCACAGTAGGATTATTGGTTTGTTTTATTTTTTCAATTAATCGATCAATTGCATTCATTCTTTTTTCCTCTCTTTATTTAATTTATTTGCACTCTTCTAATAGAATTTGTTTTTCCTGTATTTTCATCAATTTCAAAAATACAGCCATTTATCCTAATTGGATTATCTGATATAATATCCTCTACATTTAAGTCATTCAAATATCTTTTTAAGCCATTTTCTGGTATGGTTCCTAATTCTGAACAACATGGTCCTGTCATTCCTACATCAGTAATAAATCCAGTTCCTTTTGGCATAATCGTCTCATCAGCAGTTGGTACATGGGTATGTGTTCCATAAACAGCACTAACTTGTCCATCCAAAAAATATGCCATCATAAATTTTTCACCTGTACATTCTGCATGAAAGTCAATCACTTTTATTGGTATATCTTCTGTTTGTTTTATAATTTCTTGAGCTGTAATAAATGGATTATCAGAATAATAAATACCTTCCATATATTTTCTTCCAAATAAATTCATAACCAAAATCTTTTCACCATTTTTCTCAATTACCGTATAACCTTTTCCTGGTCTTCCCTTAGAAACATTTGCTGGTCTTACAAGTCTTTCGAACAAATCCTTTGTAATCCCATTTCCATTAGCAGCATTTTCTCCATTCGCTATAACAAAATCAATATTTTCCTTTTTCTTTATCTCAGATAATTCTTTTTGCAGTTTCTCTACTGCTCTTTGTCCTACAATATCTCCAATTGCTAATATTCTCATTATTTCTCCTTAAATCCTTGTACTTTTTTCTATTGTTCTGTTAACCAAACAATAGAATTCTACGCAATTTCTGTATCATTTGCATCATATTTTACATCACCTGAAACAATGGTATATTGCACTTTTCCTTGTAATTGTTTTCCAATCCATGGTGTATTTTTTGATTTTGAAACAATGCTTGCTTCTTCATATGTATATTTTTCATTTGGATTGAAAATCGTCAAGTCTGCAACTGCTCCTTCTTTAATTTCTCCTCTGTCAATTTTCAACAATTTTGCTGGATTATAAGACATCAATCTTACTACATCCAAATATGAAATATGTCCAGGCACAACCAAATTTGTAATTGTTGCTGCAAGCGCTGTTTCAAATCCAATAATTCCATTTGGAGCAGTAGCCAAGCCTTTTGCTTTTTCCTCTTTTGCATGAGGCGCATGGTCTGTAATAATATTATCAATCGTTCCATCTTTTAATGCTTCAATAATCGCTTGTCTATCTTCTTCTTCTCTTAATGGTGGGTTCATTTTCGCATTTACTCCAGATTTCTTTACTTCTTCTACTGTAAAACTATAATAATGTGGGCAAGTCTCACAAGTTACTTTTACTCCTCTTGCTTTTGCATCTCGAACCAAAGCAACAGTTCCTCTTGTACTAATATGACAAATATGTCCATGTACATGATTTGTACTTGCAATTACAATTTCACGAGCTGCCATAATTTCTTCTGCTTCTGGATATACTCCTGCAACACCAAGTTCGCTTGCCACTGCTCCACTATTTATCGCACCTGCTCCTACAAATTTATCTTCACAATGGGAAGACACAAAAGCCCCTAATTGATCGGCTTCAATCATAGCATTTCTCATATTTAATGAGTTTGTAAGTGGAATTCCATCATCTGAAAATGCGATTGCTCCTGCTTCTAATTGGCTTGGCATATCAACCAACTCTTCACCTTTTTCACCTTTTGTGACACTAGAATATGGTAAAACATTGCAAAGGTTAACACGTTTTGCCTCATCAATAATTCTTTTTAAAACTTCTGGATTATCTGGAGTTGGATTTGTATTCGGCATTGGGCAAATTATTGTAAATCCACCTTTTACAGCACTTTTAGAACCAGTTTCAATCGTTTCTTTATGTTCTCCACCTGGTTCTCTTAAGTGGCAATGTATATCAATCATTCCTGGCATAATATATAAGCCTTCACAATTCATAACTTGGTCTGCATTTTCATTGATTTCTTTCGCTACTTTAATAATTTTTTCATTTTCAATCAAAATATCCATTTCTTCTTGCATTTTACTTGCATAGTCAATTACTGTTCCACTTTTCAACAAAATACTACTCATAATTTCCTCCCAATAAATTACTATTGCAAGTATTGTATCATGTATTAAAAAATTTTTCAACTGTTTGACAAAATTTACATCATTTCAATTTGCCCATCAAAAACAAACTCAGCCTCACCTTCTAAAATCATTTCTTGACTTTCTTTCTCGTAATAAATTTTCAATTTTCCACCTTTTAGTTCCACTGTTACATTATTTTCTATAAATTTCTCCTTTATTGCAATCATACTACTTGCACATGCACCTGTGCCACAAGCATTTGTCTCACCAACACCTCTTTCCCATACTCTAATCTTTATATTTTGTTTGTCAACAATTTGTACAAATTCTACATTTGTTTTATTCGGAAAATATTTATAATTTTCTAAAATTGGACCAACCTTTGCCACATCAAAATTTTCCACATCTTTCACAAAACAAACTGCATGCGGATTTCCTAAAGATACTGGATACACATAATATTGTTTCTCTTCTATTTCAATCATATATTTAATACAATCTATATCTGGACTTCCCATATTCACTTTTACAGAAAGCACTTTTTTATTTTCTAATTCAAGTTTAACTTTCTTTGCTCCTGCCAAAGTCTCAATCGAAAATTCTGTTTTATCTGTCAAACCCTTTTCAAAAATATATTTTGCTAAACAACGAATTCCATTCCCACACATTTCAGCCTCTGTTCCATCTTGGTTAAAAATTCTCATTTTAAAATCTTCTGTTTCACTTTGATAAAGCAAAATAACACCATCTGCACCAACTCCATAATGTCGATTACATATATAAGAACTCAGTACAGGTAAACTATACTCAAACTGATTTTTTATTGCATCAATCACAACAAAATCATTTCCTGCTCCTTGCATTTTTGAAAAAGAAAACATACAACCACCTCATATTTTATCGTTAGAAAGTTTTTCAAACTTTCTTCATAGGTAACGAGCAAAACTTTACCTTGTAAAATTTTTCACGTCACTTTAATATTTAGTAAATTGTATGCTTAAAAATCTTTTTTATTAACTTTCTTTTTTCTGTACAACAACATCCACCACAGTTCCCTTTTCAACAGACTTATTCTCTGCTGGTTCTTGAGAAATAACTGTCCCAGCCTCTCCTTCTATTTTGATATTCAAATTATTTTCCTTTAAAGTTGCTCTTGCCTCATCCATTGTAAGCCCTATCACAGATGGCACTTTTACAGATAGTCTTGAATCATTTTCTTCACTATATAAATAGACTGTTGAACCTTTTTCAAGAGTTGCACCCGGTTTTGGCATTTGGTCTAAAACAACTTGGCTATTTGCATCACCTTCTCCATTTATTTCTACCTCAAATCCATACGTTTGCAAAACTTCCTTTGCAGAATTTATAGTTTTAGACGAAACATTTGGTACTGTAAGTTTTGATGTTTGTCCAGTTGTGATAGTTTCTCCATTTTTATTAATTCCTAAATATGGTAACACTTCTGATAAAACATTCGCAGCAACAGGTCCTGCTGTTTGCCCACCTTGATATGTTTCGCCTGCTGGATCATACAAAACAGTTAACACCGCAACTTGTGGATTTTCAATTGGAGAAATCGCTATAAAAGAAGCTACATAACCTGCATCTTCATTTCCCATTCTTGGTTCTGATGTTCCACTTTTTCCTCCAATTGTATATCCTTCTACCGCCGCATGACGCCCCGTACCTTGCACAACAACAGATTGCATCATATTTCTAATTTTTTCAGAAGTTTCTCTTGAAACAACTTGTCTTACTTCTTTGCTATCTTGTACTTCAATAACTCCTGTATCTGCATTTTCAACCTGTTTTACAATTTTAGGCTCCACAAATTTCCCTTCATTTGCAACCGCTGATACAGCTGTTATTAATTGCAATGGAGAAATTTCAAACCTCTGTCCAAAAGAAGTAGTCGCAAGCTCCACTTTTCCTACATTTTCTAACTTATGAAACACAGATTTATAAGTCTTAGCAATATCACTTCCTAACACATCAAACAAACCAAAAGCATCATAATATTTATACAATGTACTTGCACCAATTTTTTGTCCCAATTGCACAAAAGCAGGATTACAAGAATTGCAAAGTGCTTCTCTTAAATTTTGAGAACCATGTGGTACATCTCGCCAACACTCAATATTATAGTCTTCCACCTGAATAGAACCTGTGCACATAAAATCACCTTCATGGTCTGTTTCAATCAAATCTTCTTCTAAAGCAACTGCTGCTGTAATAATCTTAAATGTAGAACCTGGCTCATATAATTTTGAAACCGATTTATTCATCCACAATTTATTATAAGCTGTATTTTTTTCATCTGTTGAAAGCATATTCCAAACTTCTGCTTGTCCAGTTGGTTCAATTGCAAATGGCTCATTCAAATTATAGTCAGGATAAGTAGCCATAGCTAAAATCTCACCATTTTGTGGATTCATAACAATGACATTTCCACCACCAGTACATGAATTTTGTTCTACTGCTTGTTTCAAATACTTTTCAGCAATTTGTTGTACTGTAAGGTCAATTGTCAAATAAATATTACTTCCATTTTCCACTGGAATATATTGCTCTGTTTCGTCTGAAATAGCATCTTTATGAACATCACGCATGGTTACAATTTTTCCAGCTGTTCCAGTTAGTACTTTATTCCAACGCTCTTCTAAACCAATTATTCCACTATTGCTATCACCACAAATTCCAATTAAATTAGAAGCTACATTATGATAAGGATAATATCTTTTAGTATCCTCATCAATATTAATACCTGTTGTAATTTTATTATCACTCATCCATTTTTTCAAAAGGTCTGTTTTGCTTTGATCCACTTTTTTAGCAATCACAACAATAGAACCCTCTGTGCTAATTTTTTGCAAAACTTCATTGTAATCCAATTCTAAAGTTTCTGCCAAACCTTGTGCAATCACTTCATTTTCAACTGTCTTTTTATTGGAATAAGAAACTTTTCCAGGATTTAGGGAAATCGTATCAACAGAAACATTTTTCGCCAGAACATTTCCATTTACATCATAAATAATTCCTCTTTTAGGACTAATAATCTGACTTTTCATTTGATTATTATACGCTGCTTCACTATACTCCTTGCCATGCACAAAAATCAATTTTCCCAAATTGCCTGTAATAATCACAAAACAAACTGTTGCCATAAACCCAGTTAAAAACAGTTTTCTTGAAACACTTTTTTTATCCTTGCTTTTTTTTATCTTTTTCTTACTTTTTCCTTTTTTTATTTTAATCACCACCAATTTTTAATTATGTATCAAAAAAGTAGGTTGCCTCCAAATCTGCCTCATGCATCAAAAGTGCTAATGGAAACTTCTTGAAAGCCTGTCCTAACGTATTATAAACTTCTTTTGGTTCCGTAAATCCCATATGCCAACGAATACAGTATTTTTCTTCAACTGTTAATTTAATATATTCTGTAATCATCATAACACTTTTTTCGCCGTGCCCATATGGAATCGTATCTTCAATGGTATAATATGGCACTTTTTCCCATTCACCAAATGAATTTTTTGCATTTCTGTAATCCACTTTATAAAAATTCACTTTGCAAATATCATGAAGCAAAGCAATAATAATTAAACTTTCTTGTGACACTTCAATTGGAACCACACTATTTTTCACTTTATCAATCAATATTTCATATACTTTCATGCTATGTTCTAAAAGTCCACCTTCATGTGAACCATGAAATCTCGTACTGGCTGGAGCTTTGAAAAAGTCACTTTTTTCAATAAATTCAATCAATTTATCCATGCCTTCTCGATTAATACTTTTTAACAATCCTAAAAATTCCTCTTTCATAATTTCCTCCTAAGGCAAATTTTATCATATTAATTTATTTTAGACAATAGCATTTGATATTTTTATTTTTATATGCTATAATAGCTATGAAAGGATTAAAAAATGGATTTAGTACAAGAAACAAAATTTATCATGAAAAAATATCATATTACGGCGAATAAAAACTTTGGACAAAATTTTTTAATTAACGAAAATATTGTAAATGCAATTGTAGAAGCAGCAGAAATTTCAGAAGAAGATGTTGTCCTTGAAATCGGTCCAGGGCTTGGTACTCTTACCTCAAAGCTTTTAGAAAAAGCTGGCAAAGTAATTTGTATTGAACTTGACAAAAAAATGCTAGATATTTTGCAAGATAGATTTCATTTATATGAAAATTTTGAACTAATCAATGAAGATGTTTTAAAAGTTGACTTGGAAAATTTAATTAACACAAACTTAAGAGAATTCAAAAATGCAAAAGTTGTGGCAAATTTGCCTTACTACATTACAACTCCAATCATTATGAAATTATTAGAAAGCAAATTACATCTGCAATCCATTACTGTTATGGTTCAAAAAGAAGTAGCTGAGCGACTTGTAGAAATTCCGGGCAATAAAAATTGTGGTGCAATTACTTACAGTATTCATTATTATACCAATCCAAAATTAGTTACACATGTGTCAAACACTTCTTTTATTCCAAGTCCAAAAGTAGATTCTAGCGTCATACACTTAGAACTATTAGACACACCAAAAGTATCTCCACTTGACGAAAATCTATTTTTTAAAGTCATAAAAACAGCGTTTTTACAAAAACGAAAAACGCTTATTAATACACTAATTAACGGTAATTTTGGTTCAAGAGAATTTTTAGAAAATATGCTCACTTCACTTAATATTGATTTAAAAATTCGTGGTGAAAAACTAACTTTACAACAATTTCAAGAAATTGCGGATTACATTTATCATTCAAACAAATAATTTTGCAACTGAAATTAACATAATATCAACTGATCTTAACATATCCGCAACCAAAATTAACATTTTATCCTATTTTTTTCTTAATTTCTTCTAGTCCTTTTGCCATTTGGTCTGGACATGAAGTTCCCCTGTAACCGCAAGGAATTCCTTTCAAGCGCTTAATTGCCTCATCAATTGTCATTCCTGCTAATAAGTTTGACAACCCCACCGTATTTCCAGCACAGCCTCCAATGATTTTCGCTTCTTTTATGATATCGTTTTCAATATCAACTATCATTTCTTGTGAACAAACACCTTCTGGGTGAAATTTGTATTGCATTATTCTTCCTCCTTTTAAAATTTGACAATCTCGTCATATACTTGAACAATATATTGGTCTGTCATGCCTGACAAATAATCAATAATGGCACGACAATAATCTTCTAAACTTTCCAAATCATATATGATTTTATTTTGGTAATCAGCTTCTTTTCTATCTTCTGTTTCAGCATAATTCGAAAGCCAACCTACAAATTCTGTTGCAAGCATCGGATAATATCTTTTTAGTTTCTTCAAATTATATATTGTGCGTTTTCTAGCAAATTCATTCTTCAAACAGTAAAAAATTTCATGAAATACCAATTTAAAATAGCGAATAGAAGGCATTATTTTTTCATTCAAATAAATATTTTTATAATTAAAATCTTTTATTAATTTCATTGTTTCCAATGCTTCTTCCGAAAATTTTAAACCTTGTTTGGGAGAACTATTTTTACATAAATCTACAGTCAAATAATTGATAATATTGCTATGATTTAAGTCAATTTTTTCTGTTAATTTATTTAGTTTTTCAATATCCTTATCTGTCAAAAGTTTCATGACTTTTGCATCTTCAATATCGCGCCCAATATACGAAATTTTATCTGCAATTTTTACCACACAGGCTTCCCATGTATATGGTGCATATTGATTTGGTATTGTGTAATTTTTTAAATCGATCGCTTCTTCTCGTGGCTTTAAATTACTCTCTAAAATTTCACCACAATGGGAAATAATACCATCACGAACCGCATATGTTAAACTCAAATTTCTCTTTTTGTTTTCAAAATCTGTTAATAATTCTATATCATCTACCAAATGCAGTCCATTTTTCTCATGCCAAAATGTTTCCTCATATTCTCTTTGTGCAATTTTAGAAAGTATTTTTTCTCCTTGATGCCCAAACGAACTATGTCCCAAATCATGTGCGACAGAAATAGCTCTAGTTAATTCTGTGTTCAATCCCAAATAATTTGCAATAGTATAACTAACTGATTCCACTAGATTCACATGCTCAATCCTTGTACAAATATGGTCATTTTCTGGTGAAAAAAATACTTGTGTTTTATGTTTCAATCTTTTATACGCATTTGAATTAATAATTCTTGTGTAATCTCGGTCAAAATCTGTTCTCATCGTAGACAAACCATATGTATGAGAATACAGAGCTTGTTCTCGTTTTATAGCATTTTTCCATTTTTCATTTTCTTCATTCATTGCAACATTTTCAAATTTCTTCATTTGTTATCCCCATTATTTCTTATTCTAATGTTTTCCTTATTTCCAATAATTCCTCTTTTGAAAAATCATATTCTTGATTACAAAAATGACATTTGGTATTCGCCTTCCCATCTTCTTCAATAATTTTATCCAGTTCCACTTTTCCAATAGAAGCCAAACCATCTGCAAATCGCTCTTTGGAACAATCACAGCGAAATTCAATTCCCAAATCACTAATTAAAAATAACGCATTTTCATCACCAGTAACAGTTCTTACAATTTCTTCTAAACTTTTATCTTGATTTAACATTTCGCTGACTGGCTGTGCTCTTGAAACGCTTTCTTCAATTTTGGAAATCTCTTCTTCTGTGGCATCTGGCATCAATTGTATCATATAGCCACCGCTTCTTTTGACACCATTTTTATTTACCAAGACCCCCAATGCAATAACAGTTGGTTTTTGCTGAGACTGCGCAAAATACTGCGTAAAATCCTCCGCAATCTCACCAGAAACCAACGGCACCAAACCATTATATGCCGTTTTCGTGATTTCATTCTGTCTTATAATATTCAAAAATCCGTCTGTTCCAACAGCTTGCCCCACAGCAATTTTTCCATTGCTAGCTAGTGGCAATTCAACATTTGGATTTTGCGCATAAACTTTCACCAAAGCTTTTGCTTCTTCTCGCTCTACTACTGCAACAATACTTCCCATAGGTCCTCTTCCATTGATTTGAATGGTTAAACTATCTTCCTTTTCTTTTAACTCTGTCAAACCCATCATTCCTGCAATAGTTGCAACTCTTCCTAAAGCTGCTGTAGTCGTTGGCGTTAAATCATGCAAATTTCTAATTCGCTCTACCAATTCTGTTGTGTCTACTGCTACAATACTCACTTTCCCCTCATACGCTAAACCTTTAATTGCTCGATCCATTTTTCGCTCCTTTTTGATATCACTTTTTACTTCTTACTTTTTTTCGTAGATTTCTTTGCTGTCTTTTTCTTCGTTGTCGCTTTCTTTTTTGTTTCCTTTTCAATTTCCTGTGCATCTTCGTTTTCCACAAAAACTTCGCCTGGCTTTGGCTTATTCCATGAAATATAGGTACAACGATTTTCATTTCCTTCAAAAT
>CATLEX010000017.1 GCA_949927455.1 uncultured Clostridia bacterium | reverse complement strand
TGGTTTGTATCAAAATGAAATGACGGTTTGTATTGAAATTTTCTTTATTCGTGGTAGCAAAATGATTGGCAGAGAGCATTACTTTTTTGATGATTTAAAGGATATGGAAGAGGCAGAAATGGTTTCTGGTTTTATGAAACAATATTATTTTGACAAAAAAGATTTGCCAAGTAAAATTATGCTTCGTTATGATTTGGAAGATAAAACAATGCTTGAAAAGTGGCTGTCTGATAAAGCTTCTCGAAAAGTGGAACTGAAAAGTCCGCAAAAAGGTGAAAAATTAAAATTTGTTGAAATGGCAGAAATGAATTCTAAAATTACGCTGGAAAATAAATTAAAAGATAAAACAGATATTTTGGAAGAATTGAAAGATATTTTGGATTTAGAGGAGTTGCCACGAAAGATTGAAAGTTTTGATATTTCTAATATTGCTGGTAATTTTATTGTAGCTGGTATGTGTGCTGCGCAAGATGGTGTGATTAAGAGAAATTTGTCGCGTCGCTTTAAAATTAAAACTGTGTTTGGACAAGATGATCCGCGTTGTATGGAAGAAGTAGTTGCACGTCGTTTGAAACATTCGCTAGAAAATGAAAAAGGTGGTTTTGGTAAATTGCCAAATTTGATTTTAGCAGATGGTGGAATTACGCAAATTAGGGCTATCAAAAGTGCTTTGAAACAGTATGATTTGGTGGAAAAAATTCCTGTTTTTGGTATGGTAAAGGATGATAAGCATGCCACAAGAGCCTTAATTAATGAGGCAAGAGAGGAATTTGAAATTTCGGAAAAGTTGTTTCATTTTATTACAAATTTACAAGATGAGGTGCATAAAACGGCAATTGAGTATCATAGAAAAGTGCGTGATAAAGAAATGACTAAGTCAAAATTGGACGAAATTGCTGGTGTAGGAGAAAAGAAAAGAGAGGAACTTTTGAAGAAATTTGGGAGTGTGAAAAAAATCAAAGAGGCGACAGTTGAGGAGATTGCAGAAGTGAAGGGAATTAATTTGAAATTAGCGCAAAAAATTAAAGAAGAATTGTAAAATTTTCTTTGCTTTTTTTCAAAGATTGTGATATACTAACTTAGTTACAAAAGAATTTTGAATTTTAGGAGAAATGATTGATGGAAAAAGTGTCTCAAAAATTTGAACTAAATACGAAAGTTTTGGAAAATTTTGACGAAGTAATGTCTGTGAAATTAGATGAAGTAAAAGAATTAAAAGTGACAGGTGTTGATAAAGGCTCGAAGTTACTTAATATTGTTAGCCTTTGTGCAAATGTGAAAACATTGGTTTTAGAAGGCGATGCTCGTTTGGATGCAGACAAAATATTAGCTAATATTTTTAAGCCAGAAAAATTGGAAAATTTGGTTTTGAATAATGTCAAAATTCCAAGCGAAAATGGACTAAAAAGGTTTCAAAATTTGAAAAGAATTTCTCTAAAAAATATTCGTTTTTGTAATTTGAAGGGATTTTTTGAAGGGATTGTAAACCCTGAAAATATAGAAGAAATTATTATTTTGAATACTGATATGGCAAAGGTGTCTATTTCTATTTTAGAGAAATTTACGAATTTGCAATATTTGACTTTAGATAGTCTTCAAAACGAGAAGATGGATGATTTTTCTTTTTTAGAAAAAAATAAAAATATCTTGCAGATTAGTATTGTGAATAATGAAATTCCACTTTGTGAATTGAATTATTTGTTAAATAGCAAGTGCAAAAAAAATATAGAGATTGGTATTAAAAGTTTAAAGGCGAATTTAAAGGTTACACAAGAAGCTTCAGAATTAGTTATTTCAATTGATGATTTGGAAGAAGTTTCTCATGCAGTGAATTTGGATGCTATTGAAAATTTGAATTTAAAGATTAATAAGAAGACCAATATTGCACAATATATGCCTGTTTTAAAACATCAAAAAAATAAGCTACATGTTATGGTAAAAGATTTTTCTTGTTTGGATACCAAATCAGCATATAAATTAAGAAAAAAGTTGTCTTTGAAAAAAATTAAAGTGCTGAGTGAAAAAAATAAAACCAATTGCGATTTGGAGCATTATATTGCAATGAGACAAGAATTAGAAGAAATTATTGCTAGTGTTGCACAGTATGAAAGTGAGCCAGAAAAATTTTTAGGTGTGTATCAATATTTGGGAAAGGAATATACAAAAGATAAAGAATATACAATGCCACATTTGTGTAAAGTTTTACAAAATAGTTTGAAATGTTTGCATATAAAATCGAATATCATTGCTGGGAAAGAGCTGGAAAACGAAAAACAGCATTATTGGAACCAAGTAGAGTTAGAAGGTAAATGGTATCATGTTGATTTGGGACTAGATATTGAGAATATTCAAAAAAATAAGGCAGAATATTGTTTACTAGGAGATGAGAATTTTTTTGAAACACATATTCCAAAGGCTGGAAAAAATCATTATTGTGCTGAGAATTTTAATCAAAAACTTGTGAATGTATTTTTGAAAACAGGATTATTTAAGGAAAATTTAGTTGGTTCGTATTTTGAAATTATGGTAAATAAAGTAAAACAGGTTTTGAGATTGAACCAAAAACAAGAAGTTTTGGCGTTGCCAAAAGGAAGAGAAAAGCAAAAGAAAAAGTAAGGAGATTACGATGAAAAAACAATGTATTGTAGTTGGTTTAGGTTGGTTTGGTATGAATATTGCGAAATGTTTGTCAGATGAAGGATTTGAAGTTTTGGCAATTGATAAAGAAATTTCGCTAGTGGAAAAAGCGGGAAAATTCACCACGAAAGCAGTTTGTTTGGATGTTGGCAATTCGGATGCATTTGAAAGTTTGCCTTTATCGGAATTTGATGTTGGTGTTGTTGCCATGGCTGAAAATATTGCGATGAGTGTTGTTTCGTGTTTGACATTAAAAGAAAATAATGTGGGGAAAATTATTGCCAAAGTGGGTGATAAAAATCATCGAAAAGTGCTAGAGAAAATAGGCGTAGACGAGATTATTTTTCCCGAAGAATATTTGGGAAAAATAATTGCTAAAAAAATTATGGAAGATTATAAAAAATAGTAAAAAAGAATTAACAAAATTTGTTAATTCTTTTTTACTATTTTTTATAATAATTCTTTGATATCAATTTCTAAGGCTTTTGCAATATCAAAAAGTACTTCCAAAGACATTTTTTTTACGACATTTGGAGCTTCAATTTGTGTAAGGTAGCTATAGCTGATACCAACTTTGTTGGCTAAATCTTCTTGCAAAAGATTTTTTTCTTTACGAATTCTAGCTATATTTTTTCCGATTTTTTTATAATATTCACCGTATTTTTCACTCATAATTATCACCCTAAAAATTTTATAATAAAATGTCTAAAAAATACTTGCACAAATAATGAAAGTGTTTTATAATAATCACATAATAATATTATTATAGAAATAAATTTGGAGGAGAATTAAAATGAAGAAACTAGAAGTACTAGAGAAAAAGGGAATTACTTTGGTAGCACTTGTTATAACAGTAATTATATTATTGATTTTGGCAGGTGTTTCCATCAATTTAATAGGGGGAAGTAGAGGAATTTTTAGTAAAGCAACACAGGCGGTTGATTTAACTAAATATAAGGCGGCAGAAGAAAGTGTTAATTTAGCAGTAATTGCATCTTATGGTTCATTGGGGAAAATTGAAAATAATGAATTAAAGAAAAATTTATTAGCGATTGAGGGATTTGAAAATATGCAAAGTTCATCAGGAAATGAAATTGTAGAAGAAATACAAAACACAGATTTTCCATTAAATATTCAAATTACTGGATATGAGTTTACAATAGAACAAACTGGATTGGTTATTTCAAATTTTGAAAACAATACTCCAAGTAATGGAGAAGAAAATGATTCTGGAGTAATTGATGTAACAGAAATTGCAAGTTTAAAACAGCAAATTGGAATACTTCAAACAGAAGTGTCAAGTTTAAAAAATACATTTTCTAATAGTAATGCTAAGTCATTAGATAGGAATGTTGACACAACGATATCAGGAAATATTTATTATATGAGGTTTGGTTCAATAGTAACATGTTGGGGTTGGATACAAACAAAATCAGCTTATAGTCAACACGATGAGATAACAATTCGGAACAGGATTGCCTAATTTAGGAACTGGAAATAACAATGTACGGTTGTGCATACACAAGTTGGGCAACTTCAACACATACGCCAGAATATCCAGGATATGTTCGTGTAATAGGAAATGGTGATTTAATTGTTGGAGGATTTCCAGCTTCAGTACCAGCTACAGCAGGAGTACATTTTAGTGTTACTTATGTTACAGATAGCTCTGAATGGTAAAAACAATAAAAAATAATGGTATGTTTCTACATACCATTATTTTTATCAATTAATTATTTTCGTTATTTTGATTATTTTTACTGTTTTTATTGTTTTTCTTTTCCTTTTTTTCCATAACTTAAGGCACCTCCTTATAAAGATTAATATTAATATTTCCTAATTTGTGAAAATTATGCATAATTAATTTTGGAAAAGAATGTAAAAAAATATTGACTTATTTACAAAACAGTGATAAAATATAAAATGCTTAAAATTGGATAATAATACCATTAAGCAATTTTAATAAAAGAAAGAGGTGAAGAAAAAAGAATGCCAACAATTAACCAATTAGTAAGAAAAGGTAGAAAAACATCAACTACAAAATCTACAGCTCCTGCATTGCAAAAAGGTTACAACTCTAGAAAGAAAATTCAAACAGATAACAGAGCTCCACAAAAAAGAGGTGTTTGTACAGTTGTAAAAACAGTTACACCAAAGAAGCCAAACTCTGCTTTGAGAAAAGTTGCTAGGGTTAAACTTTCAAATGGTTATGAAGTAACTTCATATATTCCAGGTGTAGGACATAATTTACAAGAACACAGCGTTGTATTAATTAGAGGTGGAAGGGTAAAGGATTTACCAGGTGTGAGATATCACATTATTAGAGGAACCCTAGATACAGCAGGTGTGAAAGATAGAATGCAAGCGCGTTCTAAGTATGGTGCAAAACGTGCCAAAAAATAAAAATTGAAATTTTAAACAGCGTCTTGCGTTGTTGAAATTCATTAAAAATGCGGTTACGTACACAGGTACGCGCCCTTGCTTTTTTAATAAATTTCGCCTAGCAATACTTGTTTATAATTCCAATTTGCATTTATTAAAGATAAAAATAGTGCTAAATAAAATTGTAGATATTAGATGTAGTTGATTTTAATATAGATTTTATAAATGCGCTATGACGGGAAAGTGAAAAAGTCTTTCCAGAGTACCTTTTAGTGTTATAAAGGGTTAAACACTAAATAAAAATAAGGAGGGAAAATATAGTGCCAAGAAAAGGATATATAGCAAAAAGAGAAGTTTTACCAGACCCATTATATAATAGTAAAGTTGTGACAAAATTGATTAATAATATTATGTTAGATGGCAAAAAGACAGTTGCACAAAGCATTGTTTATGATGCGTTTGCAATTATTAAAGAAAAAGAAAATAAAGAGCCATTAGAAGTTTTTGAAGCAGCTTTAGAAAATATTATGCCAGTTTTGGAAGTAAAAGCCAGACGTGTAGGTGGTGCAACTTATCAAGTTCCATTAGAAATCAGACCAGAAAGAAGACAAACTTTGGGCTTAAGATGGTTAGTAACTTACGCTAGAAAAAGACATGAAAAAACAATGTCTGAAAAATTAGCTGGTGAAATATTAGATGCAATTGCTGGAAATGGTGGAGCATTTAAGAAGAAAGAAGATACACATAAAATGGCAGAAGCTAATAAGGCATTTGCTCATTATAAATTTTAGTAGAAAGGAAAAAAGTTATGGCTAATAGAGCATATTCTTTAGAAAAAACAAGAAATATAGGTATCATGGCTCACATCGATGCTGGTAAAACAACAACAACAGAAAGAATTTTATTTTATACAGGTAAAGTTCATAAAATAGGGGAAACACATGAAGGAGCAGCAACGATGGACTGGATGGCTCAAGAGCAAGAAAGAGGTATTACTATTACTTCTGCTTGTACAACATGTTTTTGGGATAATAATAGAATTAATATTATTGATACACCAGGACACGTTGATTTTACAGTTGAAGTACAACGTTCTTTAAAAGTTCTTGATGGTGCTGTTACAGTATTGGCAGCAAAAGGTGGTGTGCAACCACAAACAGAAACTGTTTGGCGTCAAGCAGATAAATATAATGTTCCAAGAATGGTTTATGTAAATAAAATGGATACAACAGGAGCAGATTTTATGCTTTGCGTTGACCAATTGAAAAATAGATTAAATGCAAATGCTGTTCCAATTCAATTACCAATTGGAGCAGAAGAAAATTTCCAAGGAATTGTGGATTTAGTTAGAATGAGAGCTTTAATTCACAAAGACGATTTGGGAAAAGATATTGAAGAAACAGATATTCCTGCTGATATGCAAGAATTAGCAAAAGAATATCGTGAAAAAATGGTTGAAGCAGTAGCTGAACAAGATGAAGAAATTATGATGAAATATTTAGATGGTGGAGAATTGACAGAAGAAGAAATTACAAAAGGTTTAAGAATAGGAACGATTAATAACTCAATTGTTCCAGTTGTTTGTGGTTCTTCTTACAAAAATAAAGGTGTACAAGAATTGTTAAATGCAATTATCGCATATATGCCATCACCTTTAGATATTCCACACATCAAGGGCACAACTTCTGATGGAGAAGAAACAGAAGCAAAAACTTCTGATAATGAACCATTTGCTGCATTGGCATTTAAAATTGCAACAGACCCATTTGTTGGAAAATTATGTTTCTTTAGAGTATATTCAGGAACATTGGAATCAGGTTCAACTGTTTTAAATTCAAGTAAAGATAAAAAAGAAAGAATTGGTAGAATTCTTCAAATGCACGCAAATCACAGAGAAGATATTGATAAAGTATATGCTGGAGATATTGCAGCAGCAGTTGGTTTAAAAGATGTTACAACAGGAAACACATTATGTGATCCAGAACATCCAATTATTTTGGAATCTATGGAATTTCCAGAGCCAGTTATTGATATTGCAATTGAACCAAAAGATAAAGCAGCTCAAGAAAAAATGGGTATTGCATTATCAAAATTGGCAGAAGAAGATCCAACTTTCAAAACTTACACAGACCAAGAAACAGGTCAAACCATTATTGCTGGTATGGGTGAGTTACATTTGGATATTATTGTTGACCGTTTAAAAAGAGAATTTAAAGTAGAATGTAGTGTAGGTAAACCACAAGTTGCTTACAAAGAAACAATCAGAAAGACAGTTAAAGTAGAAGGAAAATTCATTCGTCAATCTGGTGGACGTGGACAATATGGTCATGTTTGGATTGAAATGGAACCATTAGAGCCTGGTAAAGGTATTGAATTTGAGAGCAAAATCGTTGGTGGTGTTGTTCCAAAAGAATATATCAAACCAGTTGAAGAAGGTATTCGTGAAGCTGCTGATAACGGAACATTGGCTGGTTACCCAGTAATTGACTTTAAAGCAACTTTAGTAGATGGTTCTTACCATGATGTTGACTCTTCAGAAATGGCCTTCAAAATTGCTGGTTCTATGGCTTTTAAAGAAGGATGTAAACAAGCAAAATCTGTTATTTTAGAGCCAATTATGAAAGTTGAAATCACAGTTCCAGAAGAATATATGGGAGACGTTATTGGTGATGTCAACTCAAGACGTGGAAAAATGGAAGGAATGGATGCAGTAAGTGGTTCACAAATTATACATGCATTTATTCCATTATCTGAGATGTTTGGTTATGCAACAGATTTACGTTCAAAAACACAAGGACGTGGTAATTATTCAATGGAACCATCTCATTATGAAGAAATTCCAAAATCAATTTTGGATAATATCGTGGCATCTAGGGCAAAGAAAGAAGATTAATTCAAAAATTTGAGAAAATTTTGAATTTAGACTTGCATTTTATGAAAATATAGTATAAAATGCTTATAATATTAATAAAAAAGCGTGAGAAATTTTGTGTAGTAAAATTTCGCTCGCTAATCTAATAGGAAATTAGCCATTTCCTATTAGATAAAAAATTTTTAGGAAGTAGAGAAACTACTTCAAGAAAGGAAGGAATCAAAAATGGCAAAAGCTAAATTTGAAAGAACAAAACCACATGTTAACATTGGTACAATTGGTCACGTAGACCACGGAAAAACAACAACAACTGCTGCGATTACAAAATATTTAAGTTTATTAGGAAAAGCTGAATTTTCAGCATATGACAAAATTGACGGTGCTCCAGAAGAACAAGCAAGAGGAATTACAATCAACACAGCTCACGTAGAGTATGAAACAGACAATAGACACTATGCACACGTTGACTGCCCAGGACACGCTGACTATGTTAAAAACATGATTACAGGTGCTGCTCAAATGGATGGTGCTATCCTAGTTGTTTCTGCAGCTGATGGTGCTATGCCTCAAACAAGAGAGCACATCTTATTAGCAAGACAAGTTGGTGTTAAATATATTGTTGTTTACTTAAATAAATGCGATATGGTTGACGATCCAGAATTAGTTGAATTAGTTGAAATGGAACTTAGAGAGTTATTATCTGAATATGATTTCCCAGGAGATGATATTCCATTTATTAAAGGTTCATCATTGAAAGTATTAGAGAGTTCATCAACAGATCCAAATGCTCCAGAATATGCTCCAATTAAAGAATTAATGGAAGCTGTTGATAACTATATCCCAACACCAGAAAGACCAGTTGATCAACCATTCTTGATGCCAGTTGAAGACGTATTCACAATTACAGGTCGTGGTACAGTTGCTACTGGTAGAGTTGAAAGAGGAATTGTTAAAATGCAAGACGAAGTTGAAATCGTTGGTATTAGAGCAGAAAGAGCAAAAACTGTTGTTACAGGTGTTGAAATGTTCAGAAAATTGTTAGACCAAGCAGAAGCTGGTGATAACATTGGTCTTCTTTTAAGAGGTATTGACAGAAAAGATATTGAAAGAGGTCAAGTAATTGCAAAACCAGGAACAATCAATCCTCATACAAAATTCAAATCAGAAGTTTACATCTTGAAAAAAGAAGAAGGTGGTAGACATACTCCATTCTTTAATGGATATAGACCACAATTCTATTTCAGAACAACAGACGTTACTGGTGTAATTGAATTACCATCAGGAACAGAAATGGTTATGCCAGGTGAAAATATTTCAATGACAATTGAACTTATTACACCAATCGCTATTGAAAAAGGATTAAGATTTGCTATCCGTGAAGGTGGTAGAACAGTAGGTTCTGGTGTTGTATCTGATATTGTTGAGTAAGAATAATATAGCAAAAAACGGCTCTTCCGAGCCGTTTTTTTGGTATGCTTAAAAAATAAGCATTGGTCATTTTTCTCTTTTTTTCTCTTTTCTTCTTTTTTTCTCTTCTCTTCTTATTTCAGCCATTTTTTCAGCAATTACCATAGACGATTCATACACTTTAAACGGCAATGGAACGTTGTGAATGTAAACTTTTGAAAAGCTTTTAATCGTATCATTAACATAAGATGCGTTAAATTCTTCAATTAGAGCAATTTCTTTTGACCTCACATACACATAGTTTTCTGTTTTTTCGAAGTAACCATCCCTTTCAGTAATTAAAGTTAAAGGAAAAAGTACACCCATATAATCACCTACCTTTTAGTGAAAATAATTGACAGGTTAACTACTAAAAACTACCCCTGACCAAAGGTAGTTTATGTGCAATATTCGCACATTTATATAATATTATACCATATTTGCATAAAAAAGTCAAGAGGCTGGGAGCGTTGTTTTTGGTTGAAAAATACACAATTTTTTATAAAATCACAAAAAAACACTTGCATTTTTAATTTTTTGTAATAAAATAGTAATGTCTAATAAGAAGAAGTAATAAAATAATCTTGGAGGAGGACAAAAGATTGAAAATAATTTTAGATGCAATGGGTGGGGATAATAGTCCAGATGCAACCATAAAAGGTGCTGTAAGAGCAGCCAAAGAAATTGAGTCAGATATCATTTTAACTGGTGATGAAAATATCATTAATCAAAAAGTAAAAGAGTTTTATGGCAAAAGTAATATAACAGAAGTTTCAAACAAAATAACCATTCGACATACAACCGAAAAAATAGAAATGGAGGATATTCCAACACAAGCGATTCGAGGGAAAAAAGATTCTTCTATGGTAGTGGGCTTTAATATGCTCAAAAATGGCGAAGGTGATGTGTTTATTTCTGCTGGAAATTCGGGAGCACTTTTGACAGGAGCAACGCTTTTGATTGGAAGAATTAGAGGAATTGACAGACCTGCTATTGCACCAGTTTTGCCAGCACATCATGGAAAATTTTTGCTAATGGATGCAGGTGCCAATACAAATTGTAAGCCACTTAATTTGGTGCAGTTTGCACAAATGTCTACTATTTATTTGAAAAATACGTTTGGAATTAAAGATCCAAGGATTGGTTTGCTTAACATTGGAACTGAGGAAACGAAAGGTAATGATTTAATGAAGGAAACCTATCAATTGCTCAAAGAAAATGCACAAGAATATCATGTGAATTTTGTGGGAAATGTGGAAGGACGTGATTGCTTTTCAGGAGAAGTTGATGCTGTTATTACAGATGGTTTTACAGGAAATGTGTTTTTGAAAACAATTGAGGGTGTAGGAAAATTGGTAAAGGTAAGTTTAACAGAGAGCTTGACAAAAAATATTTTGAGAACGATTGCGACAATTCCATGTTTGCCAGCGATTAACCAATTCAAAAAAATGACCGATTATAAAGAATATGGTGGAGCTTTGTTTTTAGGGGTGAAAAAGCCAGTTGTGAAAGCACATGGAAGTAGTGATGAATTTTTGTTTTATACGACTTTGAAACAGGCACAAAATTTTGTGAAAAGTGGCGCTGTTGAAAAGATGATACAACAATTTGAAAAGTAAAAAGTTAAATTATTTGAAAAAAATCAAATAAACTATTGACATTTTATGAAACATATAATAAAACTAGATTATAAAAAATTGTATTAAAAATAAAAAGGAGGATTTTATTTATGAGTACTGAAGAAGTTTTCGAGAAAGTAAAAGCAATCATTGTTGAACAATTAGGAGTGACTGATACATCTGTAACAATGGAAGCGTCATTTATTGATGACTTAGGAGCAGATTCTTTGGATATTGTTGAATTAGTAATGGCTTTAGAAGAAGAATTTGATATTGAAATTCCTGATACAGATGCAGAAAAAGTAGTTGCTGTAAGTGATGTTGTTGAATATATCAAAGAAAATGTTTAATTTGCGAAATAAAAAATGACCGTCAGAAGCGGTCTTTTTTTATGATAAGAAATATAAAAAATTTATAACTAATACTATGTGAAAATTGACGTCATTTAATTTGACACCTTATAATTTTTTTCTTTTTGATGTAAACTAATTTTATAAAAAATAGAAAGAGGGGAAACAAAAGATGGAAAGAAAAATTAATTATAGAAAAAGAAACAAAGGTATCACATTAGTAGCATTAGTTGTAACAGTAATTGTGCTTTTAATTTTAGCAGGCGTGTCAATTAATTTGGTAGCAGGAAGTAATGGGATTTTGAATAGAGCGACAAAAGCAGTAGATGTTACAAATATGGCAAAAATAAAAGAAGATATTGAACTTAAAATTGCAGAAATGCAAATGGACTATTATAGTAATAGTAGTTTACGAAATCAGTATGCGAACGTAAATGAATATATAAAGGCAGAGTTAGAAAAAGGAGTAGAATTTCCAAATGGAGCAGTGATTACAAGCGATAGTAGTGGAAATTTGAATTATGAAGGTGTGCAGATAGGAAGTTTAAATCCAGATGGAAGTGTAAGTATTGATGGTGAGTTAAGTGGAAGTCAAATAGTAACCAAATACACAGTTTCATATAACGCGAATGGTGGACAAGGAGGACCTTCAAGCAAAAAATATGCAGCTGGAGAAACAGTGACAGTAGATTTTATGAATATACCAATCCAAGCAGGATGTACATTTTTAGGTTGGGCAAGAAGTGCGGATGCAACAACGCCAGAATTTACGAATTCAGGAAGTTTTACTGTGAGTGGAAATACAATACTTTATGCAGTATGGGAATATGGACAAGCATGGCATGCAGCACATCCTGAAAAGCATATACCAACAGGATTTGCACATACAGAAGGAACAGTTGATACAGGTTATGTTATCAAAGATAGCGAAGGAAACGAATTTGTATGGATACCAGTTGCAAATGACGAGGCATATGCCAAGAAATTGGGAACGAATAATGCGCATTTGAAAGTAGGAAGTACAGGAACAGATACACTAGAAGAGTTAGGGCACATAGGAAATGCAGTAAGGGGAGATAAGTTAGGAGTAACTAATATTTTAGGAACAACAATAGAAGACACAATAACAGCACAGCAACCAGAATATGCAGTCGTAAAGAAAGCAGGAGGATTTTGGATAGGAAGATATGAAGCTGGAGTAGAAAGTTTGGAGCGTGGAGTTAATAATTGGATAGGTAATGTAGAAATGTATTCTTTTGATGCAAGTTCAGAAGTAAAAGCATATTGGAATAGTAGAAACATAACAGTAAAATTAGGCAATGAGCCAGTAAGAGTGATTACGCAAAATAAGGCATTGGAAAGAGCAAATAACTGGAAGAGTGGAGCAGCAAATGTGGTAGCAGGAACGGTAGCATTCCAAAGTGGATTGATAACTGGTAGCCAATGGGATGCAATGTGTAAATTTATTGGATGGGAACTAACAGATATTGATGCTAGTAGTTGGGGAAATTGTAGTAATGTAAAAAGTAAAATATATTCTTCCTTAATGCATTCAACAAGTGCCAGAACTGACTGGTTTACGGAAAATGGAACAATTCAAAAAGGAACTAACGATAATATGTGGGTTTTTCCAACAGGAGTATTTGAGACAGAATCAGGAGAAAATACAGCAAAGAAAAATATTTATGATATAGCAGGAAATGTTTATGAATGGACTACTGAAGTTCCACAATCTAATGAAAGTCGTTCAGTTAATCGTGGTGGAACAGTTGTAAGAACTACTGACATTCGTACAGCTAATAGTCGTGAAGGGAGATTATCATCAACAACATATGTTGAAGCAACTATTGGTTTTCGAATAGTACTTTATGTAGAATAGATTATTTAATGAGAGGGCAATGTGCCTTCTTTTTTATGCAATTGAAATTGTAATAATTTCAAAACTTTAAAATCTTTTTCTTATAAAAGTTTTTTCTTTCTAAAAAATTATTCAAAACAATTGAAAATTTCCAAATAATGTTATATAATAAGGCTACAATTTTGAAAACGATGGTTTTCAAAATTGATTGGAGGATAGTAAAATGAAAAATCAATATAGAACTCATACATGTGGAGAATTGAACATTAATAACAAAGGAGAAGAGGTTGTTTTAAGTGGATTTGTGCAAACTATTCGAAATTTAGGAAAAATGATGTTTTTAGATTTGCGTGATGAAAATGGAATGACACAAATTGTGATAAATGAAGAGGCCAATCTTTCTGATAAAATAAAAGATTTAGCTAAAGAATGTACGATAATGGTTAGTGGTAGAGTATTAGAAAGAAGCAATAAAAATGATAAAATTCCAACAGGAGAAATTGAAGTCGTAGCAGAGGATTTGACAATTCTTGGAAAGTGTAGAGCTAATCTTCCGTTTGAAATTAATGTAGAAGGGCAAAACGTAAGAGAAGATTTGCGATTAGAATATCGTTTTTTGGATTTGCGAAATACGAAAATTCATCAAAATATCAAATTACGTTCCAAGGTTTTGAAAGATTTTCGAAAGGAAATGGATGTCTTAGGTTTTACCGAAATTCAAACACCAATTTTGGCGAATTCTTCACCAGAAGGCGCACGTGATTTTTTGGTGCCAAGTAGACTTCATCCAGGCGAATTTTATGCGCTTCCACAGGCTCCACAACAATTTAAACAATTGTTAATGGTGGCTGGTTTTGAAAAGTATTATCAAATTGCACCTTGTTTTCGCGATGAAGATCCAAGAGCAGATCGAAGTCCAGGTGAATTTTATCAATTGGATTTTGAAATGTCTTTTGCTACACAAGAAGATGTTTTCAGCGTGATAGAAACGATAATTACAAAAGTTTTTCAGGCAAATTCAAATTGGAAAGTAAGTCAGGCGCCATTTGCTCGAATTCCATATGAGGAAGCAATGGAAAAATATGGTACCGATAAACCAGATTTGAGAAATCCACTTCTTATTTCTGATTTGACAGATATTTTTGAAAACACAGAATTTAAGGCGTTTGAGGGCAAAACTGTCAAAGCAATTGTAGTAAAAAATGCAGCTGAAAAGCCACGTAAATTTTTTGATCAGCTATCAGATTTTGCGGTTCAAGAATTAGAAGCAAAAGGACTTGCTTGGGTTAAAGTAGACGAAGAAAATCAGTTAAATGGTGGAATTAGCAAATTTATTGATGAAGAAAGAAAAGCAAAAATATTTGAGAAAATGAATGTAGAGCCAAATTCAGCTATCTTTTTTATGGCAGATGAAAAAAATAAGGTGGCGAAAATTGCAGGAAATATTAGAATAAAATTGGGCGAAGAATTCGATTTGTTAGAAAAAGATGTATATAAGTTCTGCTTTATTGTGGACTTTCCAATGTATGAATTATCAGAAGAAGGTACGATTGATTTTAATCACAATCCATTTTCAATGCCACAAGGTGGAATGGAAGCATTGCAAAATAAAAATCCATTAGAGATTTATGCGTACCAATATGATTTAGTTGGAAATGGTTATGAATTAGCTTCACGGAGCTGTTCGAAATCATAATCAAGAAATTATGTTAAAAGCGTTTGAAATAGCGGGATATAGTGAAGAAGATATCAAGAAAAAATTTGGCGCTTTATATCATGCTTTTGAATTTGGAACGCCACCACATGCAGGTGCGGCAGCTGGAATTGAGCGAATTATTATGTTACTAGCAAAAGAAGATTCTATTCGTGAAGTAATCGCATTTCCAAAAAATAAAAAAGCACGTGATGTACTTATGAATGCACCATCACAAGTATTTCCAAAGCA
Source organism: uncultured Clostridia bacterium (assembly GCA_949927455.1). Classification (GTDB taxonomy): domain Bacteria; phylum Bacillota; class Clostridia; order TANB77; family CAG-508; genus Scatovivens. The sequence goes on along the minus strand of CATLEX010000017.1, from coordinate 12,001 downwards.
GTTAGAGGAAGTACATGTTAAATTAGCCGTTAGTGACGAAGAAGCAAAGTAACTTATGAAGGATATGATTTTCAAAAGAAAGGATGTGTAAAATGAAAAAAATTATTTTTTCATTATTCATAATATTTATGATATTAATCACAAATATTTCATATGCAGAAACGAAAAAAGCAACTGTTAAAGTGGCAGCAGTTCGTATTCGAGAAGCTGCTTCAACTGATAGTAATATTATTACTAATATTTATGAAGATGATGAAGTAGAGGTTTTAGAGGAAAATGGCGAATGGTATAAAGTAAAATATGGAAGTTCTGTTGGATTTGCAAAGGCAGAGTTTTTTAAAATAGCAAAATCAAGTACACAAAATACTACCAATCAACAGGCAACCAATAACGAACCAGCCACTAATCCACAAGAAAATAATACAACCAATGTGACGAACGTAGTGCCTGAACAACCAATTACACAACCTAACGCACCAACAGGAAATATAGCAGATTTAACTATTGGTGAAAAAGTTGTGTTGCCAAATGCAATTAATCTTAGATTGTTACCTAATTTTTCTTCAAATGCAAGTAAAACAGCTGTGCAAGGTACGGAAATGATAGTCGAACAGAAAATTGGAAATTGGTATAAAATAACAAATGAAGCTATTTCGGGTTGGACAACAAGATCCAAAATTGTTTCTCAAACACCAGTTGCACAAGTGCCAACAACACCTGAACAAGTACAGCCAGTTCAGCAACAGCCAGAACCACCGAAACAAGAAGAACCACAAAATACAGCACCAGTAGAACCTGTAATTCCTTCACAACCAGAAACGCCACAAACACAGCCAGAAAACAATACAACAAGCGAGAATAGTATAGTGCAAAGAAAAGCAGTTGTGATTGTAGAAACAGCAAGAGTGAGAAAAGCAGCAACAAAAAATTCGGATATTATTGATACATTGGATGAAGATGATATAGTTACGATTGTAGCTGAAGAAAATGGTTTTTATAAAATTACAACGAGTTCGATTAAAGAAGGTTATGTGAGTAAAACATTAGTCAAAGAAAAAGATGTGACCTCAAGAGGAATGCTAGAGGAAAGGGAAACTAGCTGGATAGAAGAAAAACAGCCAGAGCCAGTTTCAACACCAAGTGTTACAGGGGCTGATATTGTGGTATTTACAAAGCAATATTTAGGATATCCTTATGTGCTAGGAAAAAGTTCTCCAGAGAGTGGTTTTGATTGTTCTGGATTTACACGTTATGTATTTGGTCATTTTGGCTATACTTTAGGGCAAGTGGCAGCTAGTCAAACAAGCTTAGGAACTCCAGTAGATAGAGCTAATTTGCAAATGGGAGATTTAATTCTATTTTATGATGATGGGAAAACTAAAATTGGTCATTGTGGAATTTATATGGAAGGGGGAGATTTTATTCATAGTGCCAATCCACAAAGAGGAGTGGTAATTGACAATTTGAATACAAATTCCTATTATTCACAAAGATTTGTAACTGCAAGGAGAATTGTTGGGGGCTAAATTTGAAAAGGAGATTTAGCCATGAATAAAATTTTTAAAATAATGTTAATTATAATAATTGGATGGGGGCTTTATTTCGATATTGCTCTCACTTTTTCGTTTGATAAAAGATATTCAGAAAAAGCAGATTTGGTAGCTGTTGCAGAAGTTGTAAGCTATAAAATAGAAAAAGAAAAGTCAAATAGCTATATTGTAAAAATTCTAGAGTCGAATCTTGAAAAAACGCAAAAAACAAAAATGATTGTTTATACAGACAAAAGTTGTAACTTAATCTATGGAGATATTATTCAAATTTCAGGGACTTTTTCAAAAGGAGCAAAGCGCAGAAACTACAAAGGTTTTAGCTATCGAGATTATTTGAAACAAAGTAAAATTTATGGAAGTGTTTATGTGAAAAATCCGCAAGTTTTGGGTCATAAGAAAGGAGTTTTTGAAAAAATATTTACTTTAAAAATAAAATTATATGAAGTTTTAGATAGTCTTTATAAAGAGAATGAAAATGCGTTTTTAAAAGGAATTTTACTAGGAGATAGTAGTGATTTAGAGGATGAAATAAAAGATAATTTTAAACATAGTAGTATGTCTCATGTACTTGCTATTTCTGGGATGCATGTTTCTTATGTAATGATTGGTGTGCAATTAATTTTGGATAAAGTGCTTAATAGTCGAAAACTCAAAAATTACATGATGATTGGAATTTTAGGATTTTTTGTTATGGTTACAGGAATGGCACCATCTTGTTTAAGAGCTTGTATTATGAGTGTGATGTTACTATTGAGCCAGAATTTTTATCGAAAAAATAATTTTTATGTTACAATTCTATTTACATTTTTGCTCTTGCTTTTAATCAATCCGTATAATATTTTTTCTGTTGGAATGTGGCTTTCTTTTGGTGGGACACTAGGAATTGTGCTGTTTCATAAATTTTTAAAACGTTTTATTGAATGTAAATTTAAAATAAAATCAAAATTTTTGAAGTCATTTTTGGGTGTATTTTTGGTGAGCTTTTCTGCGCAAATTCTCATTTTGCCAATCATGATTTATTGTTTTAATACAATTTCTTTTACTTTTTTTGTGTCAAATTTATTAATTTATTTTTTAGTGGGGCCATTGTTGGCATTAGGCTATATGAGCCTCATATTAGGAGCGATTTTGTTACCAATTGGCAAATTTCTTGCTATTTTCGAACAATTTTTAATTCTAATTTTGTTCAAAATTGCGCAGATTTGTAGTATGTTGCCATTTTCGAAAATATATGTAGCCACACCAGATTTTTGGCAAATTATTTTATACTATATTGTATTAACTGCACTAATTTATTTATTTCAAACAAGAAAAATCAAATTTTTAAAATTTATTCTAGGGAATGGCTATAAAAATTTTTGCCGAATATATTGGAAAAAAATACTCATATATAGCAGCGTAATCATTTTGTGTTTTCAGTTAATTAGTTTATTTCCTAAAAATTTAAGAATTTATTTTGTGGATGTTGGGCAGCGGTGATTGCAGCGTAATTCAGACACCAAGAGGAAAAAATATCGTTATAGATGGCGGAAATAATCAAGATTACGATTATGGAGAAAATGTAGTTGTTCCATATTTATTAGACCGAAAAATTACGAAAATTGATATTTTAATGGCCTCTCATTTTGACGTTGATCACTGTCGGACGGACTGTTTGCTGTGTTGGAAAATTTAAAAGTAGATACCATTATCATTGGAAAACAAGATGCAAAATATAAAAATTGTACAGAATTTTTAAAATTGGCAAAAGAAAAAAATGTGGAAGTTTTGAGCGTGCAAGCAGGAGATTTGATAAATATTGACAAAGAAACAGAATTTCAAATTTTGTGGCCAGATAGCTCGCAAATGATTTCTGATAATGGAATTAATAATAATTCTATTATGGCAAAATTAGTTTATAAAGATTTTAGTATGTTATTTACTGGAGATATTGAAGAAATAGCGGAAAAAGAAATTCTGAAAAAATATCATAAAATGACAGTATTAAATTGCAATATTTTGAAAGTGGCGCATCATGGTTCCAAATCGTCATCAATTCAGGAAATTCTTGAACAAATAAAGCCACAAGTTGCTTTGATAGGTGTAGGAGAGGAAAATCGCTATGGACATCCAAATGGTGATGTCATTTCTAGATTAGAAAATTGTGGTGCAAAAGTATTTCGCACAGATTGGAATGGTGAAATTATAGTAGAAATTAGCCGTCAATTGAATTTGAAAATAGATACTATGCTAGAATAGAAAAATATTGTCAGTAACTTTTAAATTTTTGCTTGACAAATAACAAAAAACGTTATATACTAATTAGGTAAATTTTGAAAAGTAATAATTTTTAAGATTAATAAATATTTTAAGCGTTAAGGAGGGATTAAAAATGGCACAACCAAAAAGAAGATGGTCAAAAAGAAGAACTGGTTTACGTAGATCAACTTGGAAATTAGAAAATAAGAATTATGGTACATGTCCACACTGCCATGAGCCAGTATTACCACACACAGTGTGTTCTAATTGTGGATATTATGGTGGAAAAGAAGTAATTGCTAAAAAAGTTGCAAACGAAGATTAATAAAAAGAAGGACGAACTGATAAGGTTCGTTTTTTTGTTATATCTTAAAAAATTTAGATTTTAACTTGTTTTTTTGAAAGAAATGCGATATAATCAACTATTATTAGAATAAGAGAAATTTAGGAGGCGATGGTAAGAATGTCATATAATTTTAAAGAAGTTGAAAAAAAGTGGCAAAATAAATGGGATAAAGAAGGTACATTTGAAGCAAAACAAGATTTTAAAAATCCAAAAAAGTGGTATGGATTAATTGAATTTCCATATCCTTCTGGACAAGGCTTGCATGTTGGGCATCCACGTAGTTATACGGCGCTTGATATTATTGCAAGAAAAAAGAGAATGGAAGGATATAATGTTTTATATCCAATTGGATTTGATGCATTTGGTTTGCCTGCTGAAAATTATGCGATAAAAAATCATATTCATCCTAAAATCACAACAGAAAAGAATATTAATCATTTTAGAGAACAATTAAAAGCTTTAGGTTTTTCATTTGATTGGTCAAGAGAAGTCAACACAACAGATCCTAATTATTATAAATGGACGCAATGGATTTTTATTCAGTTATATAAAAAAGGTTTGGCTTATAAGGCAACTATGCCAATTAATTTTTGTACAGGTTGCAAAGTAGGGCTTGCCAATGAAGAAGTGGTAAATGGTGTTTGTGAAAGATGCGGAAGTCCAGTCGTGCAAAAAGAAAAAAGTCAATGGATGTTAAAAATTACAGAATATGCGCAAAGATTGATTGATGATTTAGATGACATTGATTTTTTGGATAAAATTAAAGCACAACAAAAAAACTGGATTGGCAGAAGTGAAGGGGCAGAAGTTCATTTCAAAATTGATGGAACAGACGAGAGTTTGCTTATTTACACGACTAGACCAGATACGATTTTTGGAGCAACTTACATGGTTGTGGCGCCAGAGCATAAATTGATTGAGAAATTTGCTGGCAAAATCACCAATTTGGCAGAAATTAAGGCATATCAAGAGAAAGCAGCTTTGAAATCAGATTTTGAAAGGGCAGAGTTAAATAAAGAAAAAACAGGTGTGGAAATTCAGGGGTTAAAGGCAATCAATCCATTAACGAATGAGAAAATTCCAATTTGGGTTTCAGATTATGTGTTGATAACTTATGGAACAGGAGCCATTATGGCAGTTCCTGCACATGACGATAGAGATTTTGAGTTTGCGAAGAAGTTTAAGTTGCCAATAAAGCAGGTTATTCAGCCAAAGGATGAGGCAATTAAAATTGATTTAGAAAATGAACCTTTTACAGACGTGGAAGATGGAATTGCAGTAAATTCTGGATTTATTGATGGACTTCCTGTCAAAGAAGCAATTGCGAAAGTGATCCAATATGTTGAACAAAATAAAATTGGAACCAAAAAAGTCAATTACAAATTACGTGATTGGGTATTTTCACGTCAAAGATATTGGGGAGAGCCAATTCCAATGGTGTATTGCGAGGCATGTGGCTGGGTTCCAATTCCAGAAAAAGAATTGCCGCTAAAATTGCCAGATATCGAAGATTATGAACCAAGCGAAAATGGCGAATCTCCACTTGCAAAACAACTAGACTGGATACAAACAACATGTCCACATTGTGGAAAAACAGCAAAACGTGAAACAGATACAATGCCTCAATGGGCTGGTTCATCTTGGTATTTCTTGCGTTATATGGATCCCCATAATGACGAAGCATTAGCATCAAAAGAAGCTTTGGAATATTGGTCTGCGATTGACTGGTATAATGGTGGAATGGAACATACAACACTTCATTTGTTGTATTCGAGATTTTGGCATAAATTTTTGTATGATATTGGTGTTGTGCCAACCAAAGAACCATATCAAAAACGTACCTCACATGGCATGATTTTGGGAACCAATGGAGAAAAAATGTCAAAGTCAAAGGGAAATGTCATTAATCCAGATGATATTATTGAAGAATTTGGAGCAGATACATTCCGTGTGTATGAGATGTTTATGGGACCTTTTGATCAAGTGGCAGCATGGTCAATGGAAAGTATTCGTGGTTGTGGCAAATTTTTGGATCGAGTTTGGAATTTGAAAGATATGTTGGTAGAAGATGAAAATTATTTACCTGAACATGAAAAAATGATGCATAAGGCAATTAAAAAAGTAAGCAATGATATTGAAGAAATGAAGTTTAACACAGCAATTGCGACGTTTATGACAATGGTAAATGAATTCTACAAAGATAAAAAATTGTCAAAAGGAGAATATAAAACCTTTTTGCAATTGTTAAATCCATTTGCACCACACATGACAGAAGAATTATTTGAAGAAATGGGAGAAAGTAAAACAATTACTCAGATGCCTTGGCCAACGTATGATGAGGCAAAAACGATTGATGATGAAATTCAAATTCCAATTCAAGTCAATGGAAAATTGAAAACGACAATAACGATTTCAAAGGATTTGACAGAAGAGGAAATCAAAAAAGTTGTTCACGAAAATGAAATAGTTTGTAAAAATTTAGAAGGAAAAACAATTGTAAAAGAAATTTATGTAAACGGAAAAATTTATAATATTGTAATAAAATAAAGTTACTGTTTGATATAAGTGATATTTATTAATTTTGAATTCATAAATATCACTTAAATTATTAAGAAAGGAACAAAAAATGCGAATTCGTAGAAGAAAATGGGCAAAGCAGGAATTGGAAGAAGCAAAATTTTACATAGATAATCCAAGTATTTACAAAAATAAGTGGCAAGCACAATTTCCAAAAAGTCAGCCACTTCATGTAGAACTTGGTTGTGGAAAAGGAAATTTTATTGCTAATTTGGCTTCCAAACATCGAGAAATTAATTACATTGCAGTGGACATGATAGAAGCAATGTTAGGGCTTTCTAAGAGAAATATAGAACAAGCTTATCAAAATCAAAATCCTGAAAATTTATTTTTAATTCGTGCAAATGTAGAAAGGATTTTTGAAGTTTTTGGCGAAAGAGATACAGTGGATAGAATTTATATTAATTTTTGCAATCCATGGCCACGAGGAAAACATAACAAAAGACGACTGACACATACAAAACAGCTTGAAAATTATAAAACTTTCTTGAAAAAAGAGGGAGAAATTTATTTTAAAACAGATAATGATGAATTGTTTGAAGCGAGTTTAGAGTATTTTCAAAACAGCGGATTTCAAATTATTGCTCAGACAATGGATTTGCACAAAAATCCAATTTTTGAAGAAAATATTATAACAGAGCATGAAAAAATGTTTTCAGAAGAAGGCATTGCAATAAAAGCATTGATTGCAAAATGTTAAATAGATGTATTTTAAGCTTATTTTAAGGTTTGGAATGTACAATCAATGTGAAATGGAAAGAAGGAGGAAAAGGCTTTGATAGAAGTAAAAAATGTTACGAAAAAATATGGCGATTTTTTTGCAGTACGAAATATTAATTTTGACATAAAAGAAGGAGAAATTGTAGGATTTTTAGGTAGAAATGGTGCAGGAAAGTCAACAACTATGAATATGATAACAGGTTTTATTGAGCCAACAGATGGGCAAATTATAGTAGGTGGTTTTGATGTTGACAAAAAGCCCAAAAAAGTGAAAAAACAAATTGGCTATATGCCAGAAGGAACGCCATTATATTCAGATTTGACAGTGAAAGAATTTGTGAATTATATGGCAGATTTGAAAATGATTCCGAAAAAGGAAAAAAAGGTAGCTGTTGAAAAAGCAATTAAAAGTACAGGTTTAGAAGGTGTGCAAAATAATTTGACGAAAATTCTTTCAAGGGGTTATAAGCAAAGAGTAAGTATGGCGGGTGCAATTGTTGGTGACCCTAAGATTTTGATTTTAGATGAACCAACAGTAGGATTGGATCCAAAACAAGTGATTGAAATACGTGAATTGATTAAATCTTTTGGGAAAAATCATACTGTTATTTTGAGTTCTCATATTTTATCTGAAATTAGCCAAATTTGTGAAAAGGTAATTATTATTGATAAAGGTGAAATTGTAACAGTAGATACTCCAGAAAATCTAGAAAAATTGTCTGCTAAGGATCAAGTAATTAGTGTTATTGTGGAGGAAACTGAAGAAAAGCAATTACCTTCTATTCATGAGCAAATTAAAGCGATAAAAGATGTTACTTTTGTGGAAGAAAAAGAAGATGGAAGTAAGGAATATACAATTGTTGCTGAAAATGGTAAAGACATTCGAAAGGAAATTTCAACTGTTTGTGCAAAATCGAATATTATTATTCTTGAAATGAAACAGCAAGAGGTTTCTTTAGAAGATGCGTTTGTAAAATTAATTGAAGATAGACCAGAATATAGTCAAAAAGAAATTAAAAAGATACAATATGAAAAAGAAATTCAAGAATTGAGAAATGATAAAATCAACAAAAAAGAACAAAAACAAGCGAAGAAAGAAGAAAAAGCAGCCAAAAAAGCTGAAAAGAAAAAAGGAGGAAATGAGTAATGTTTGCAGTGATGAAAAAAGAATTAAAGAGTTATCTTTTATCTCCAATTGGATATGTTTTTATAGGAATATTTTTGCTATTGTTTAGTGTATTTTTCTATATTTCAATATTTAATCAAGCTTCCGTTAATTTTGAATATTTGTTTTATAATGGAGCAACGATTTTAACTTTTGTTGCACCAGTACTTACAATGGGAATGTTTGCTGCAGAAAGAAATTCAGGGACAGAGCAGCTTATTTTAACTTCGCCAAGAAGCTTGACAGCTATTGTATTTGGAAAGTTATTAGCAGCTGGAATTATTTTAATTGTAACAGAAGCTTTAACATTTATCTATTTTGGAATTTTGAAATATTTTGGAGATCCTTCTTTAAAAGTGGCGTGTACTACTTTATTTGGCTTTTTATTACTAAGTATTGCGTATCTTTCATTTGGAATGTTTGCATCAACCATTACAGAAAGTCAAATTGTAGCTTATTTTATAACAGCAGGTGCTTTTTTGCTAATGTGGTTTTTGCCTCAAATGGCAAGTTCACTAGAAATGTTTTCATTAATTGCTATGTTTGATAAATTTCCAGCAGGTTTGATTTCAGTATCTGAAATTATTACGTATGTATCATTTTCAGTGTTATTTATATTGCTAACAATTATTGTATTACAAAGAAGAAAGAGTGTAAAATAGGGAGGGAAGAAAAATGGAGAACCAAGAAAAATCAGATATTAGACTTTCTGAAAAATTTTCATTGAAAATGAGGAAAATATTAATTGCTAACAGATTATTAACTTTATTATTAGTAGTTGTGTTAATTGGAGCATTTATTGGGTTAAATGTTTGGATAAATACATTAGATTTACCTGAAATTGATGTAACAGCTAATAAGATTTATACTTTGTCAGAAGAATCAAAAGAAGCTATAAAATCACTTGACCAAGAAATAAAAATGTATTTATTTGGAATCCATGAAGATAATTCGGTTGTTGGACTTGTGAAACAATATTGTGAAGCTAATGATAAAATTTCATATGAGATGTTATCAAGTGAAAGCAATTTGCAAAAAGTCCAAGAGTTTGGATTGCAAGATGGTTATTCAATTGTTGTCATTGAATCTGGAGAGAGTAAAAAAATAATTGATGCAAATTCTGATTTCTACACTTATGATTACACAACTTATGCACAAATTGATATAACAGAGCAAACTTTGACGAATTCTATTTTGAATTTAAGTGTAGAAAATAAACCAAAATTATATTTCGTGGAAGGACATGAAGAATATAATATAACAACACAATTAGGGATTTTGTCAACTTATTTAAAAAATGATGCATATGAGCTTTCTAGCATTAATTTAATAACAACAGGAAGTGTTCCAGAAGATTGTGATGTTTTAGCAATTCTTTCGCCTATGACAGATTTTTTGGAGAATGAAGCAAATGCTGTAATTGAATATATTAATAAAGGTGGAAATATATTTTTAACCCAAGATGTCATAGCACAAGGCTCTACTATGCCAAATTTGCAAAAAGTATTGGATGTATATGGTGTGAGTGTTGAAAATGGTGTTGTAGTTGAAACAGATAAGAATTATGCTGCTGCTAATTATCCATATATTTTTGTGCCACAAATATCAAGTTCAAGTGAGATAACTTCTAGTATTGCATCAGATGCTTATGTAATGCTTGCATATAGTCGAAAAATAAATTTTAAATCAGATGAGGAGTTGCAAAATTTAAAGGTAACGAAAGAAGAATTGTTGGGAACAACAGAAAATGCAATGTTTATTAATGATTTTTCAACCGATTTAACAAGTGCTGCTTCAACTGCACAAACAGGGCATTTTACAGTTTCAGCTTTAGTAACAAAAACAATTTCAGAAGGTTCAACTGAGGAAACAACAAGTGAAGAAGTTACAGAAGAAACTCCGAAAGTAGAATCAAAACTAATTATTACAGCAAATGGAATGTTTTTGTCAGATGAGGCAAGACAAGAATTAAATAGTCCTTTGTCCTATTTAAAAGGAAATCGAGATTTTGCTATGAATGCAATATCAAATTTAGTAGATGAAAATGATATTTTGACAATTCGAAAAGATATGGCAGGTGCTACTTATATGGCAACAGAAAATCAAAACAGAGTTGTTTTAGCTATTATTTTTATCATTCCAATAGTGATTATTATTACAGGAATTGTTATTTGGCATTATAGAAAGAAAAGAAAATAAAAAATTTAGAGAAGTTTTTAAAAAATGACTTGCATTATTTTTATATCTTGTGTATAATAATAAAGTAAGTCATAAATAGGGGTATAGTGTTAATGGTAGCACATCGGTCTCCAAAACCGCCTGTGAGGGTTCGAATCCTTCTACCCCTGCCATAATTCCTTAATATGAACCGTATTTGTTTCAATGGTGGTTTCATAGTTAGGGAATTTTTTAGTAAAAACAATTAAAGTTTTATATTTGCTTAACTTTCTAATTACCTTTCTTCCTCATCAATTGCCTCCAGAGTGCAAAGTAACATTGGATTAAGTTCTCTTTCTGATTTATTAGATTTTTTCACTTTCAGTTCTATTATTTCTCTAATACATTCATTGAGGTCCTTAAACTTACCAGCCTCTATGTTTTTGAATATATCATTTCTCTTATCTGGTTCAACATTATCTGCTATGAAAATAATCTTTCCTAAATCGCTCATATTTTCGCTACCTGCAACATGAGATGAAATTGCTGTAGATATGGCATTAAATCTTTCAAGATCATTTTTATTAAATTCTTGTTCAAAAAGTAAAGCACCAGCTTTTCCGTGCAATGCAGTTATGTTTTCAAAAAGTTCAAAATCAAACATATTTATTTTATTTTTAGCACATAATTCTAACATTTCTCTTTTATTTAATGACTTTCCTATATCATGAAGTAGTCCTGTAATTATAGCATCTTTTTTTGATACACCCCATTTTGTAGCAAATATCTGTCCTATTTGTGCTACTCTTAGAGAATGCTCAAATTTTTTTGGATTTGTTGTTTCTAAGTATTTTTTTGAAATTAAAAATGCATTGTGTATTGTTATATCTAGCATTAAATTAATCTCCTTTAGTATATTTTTTATATTTATTATAGTACGTTTTAATGGTATTGTCAATTTTAAGTTATTTACTAGGAGATTAAAACTTGTTTAAAAAAGCAATTTTATAATTTTAGGTATAGACAAGAGCTAATAAATGTGTTAATATGTAAAATATAGTTGTATTAAATATAATAATTATGTTTAATACACAAGACAGGATAGATATAAGCAAAAATCTCTTTATTGAACAAATTTTTACAGAAAAATGTATTTGTTAATACTGTAAAATAAAGTGAAAATAGTTTATATTTAAAAAATTATTTCCTGTCACATATAAGGTTTTAAAAAGTGTAAAGATTTGGTAT
>CATLEX010000016.1 GCA_949927455.1 uncultured Clostridia bacterium | reverse complement strand
AAGCAAAATTTTCCTCTTTTTCTAATTTTCCATTACACTCTTTTAAAACTAATTTTAAATCATTCCAAAAATCAATCTTTTTCGTATCGTCTCTGAGTAGTGCAGCTGGATGAAAGGTTGGCATATATTTAATCCCTTTTTTCTCAATCCATTTTCCTCTACTTGACGTAATTCCATATTGGTCACCTAAAATATTTTTCAAAGCTGTATTTCCCATTAATACAACAATTTCAGGTTTCACAAGTATCACTTGATTTCTCAAATAATCTAAACAAGCTTCTGCTTCATTTTTTAGAGGCGTTCGATTTCCTGGTGGTCTACACTTCACAATATTGGCTATATAAATTTTGCTACGGTCAATACCAAGTCCCTTAAATGCTTGGTTCATCAGTTTTCCTGCTTTTCCAACAAATGGTACTCCTTCTTTATCCTCATCTGCACCTGGACCTTCCCCAATAAACATAATCTTCGCATTTGGATTTCCATCAGCAAAAACTGTATTGGTCCTGTTTTGACACAAATTACACTTGGTGCACTTTTTTACTTCTTCCTTTATTTCGTCTAATGTTTGGTACATCTGTTTTTCCTTTCTTAATTTCATTACAATATTAAAAAAATTTCTAAAACTTTTTTATCATAATTTGATTGTAAAGTAAATAACATTTTAATTTTTCTCAAATAATATAGTGGTTATATCCTCTTTTTACTAATTCTTCATATACTTTCCAAACATACTCTGGTACCTCAACTGAGACTTGCCACCCTTTCTCAGCATATACTTTCATTCTTTGAATATCTCCAACCAATACACTAATTTCTTCTCTTTTGGTGTCTCCTTCATATCGCCTAAAATATTCTTCGCAATCCACTTTTTCTGATGTAATAATTCCTGTATATTCTGGCATCACCTTCTTTAAAACAGCATCACTTCTTTTTTCTACATATGGTCTGCCAACAATCAAACATGACTTTATAGCAAATTGATTTTCTTCTATTAGTTTTCTCACAAATTCAAAATTCTCACTTGTATTACTGGCTTTATTTTCAATATAAATTTTCTCTTTTGGTACTCCCAAATCAACTGCAATTTTAGCAAACTTCTCCGCTTCTGGCTCTTTCCAAACTTTCTGCGATTTCTTGCCAAAACCACCTGAAAAAATAATTTTATCAGCATATCCTTTTAAATATAATTCAGCTGAAACCTTGGCTACCATTAAATCAAGACAACCTAAACCCACAATAACATCACATTTTTGTAAAGTTTGGTTTAACTTCATATAATCCCACAAGATTTTTACAAGTTCCATATCCTGCATGATAATTCCTCCAACCTTACAAACTTATTACTGCTGTTGCTCTTTTAAAATGTTCCCCTTCTGCCCTTGCTGAATGGATTTTATCTTGATTGCAAACACTACAAATTCCACAATCAATAATATTACTTTTTTTTACTCCTAAATCCTCTAACAAAATTTGATTAATCAAAACTGTATCAATCATATATTTTATTTTTCCATTTTTTACTTCTCCCACTTCAATAATGTCTTCTAAACGATTAGTAAACTTAAAAATTTCACTACACAAATCTTTCACATCTTCGTCCACTTCAAAGTGACATTTACGAATACTTGGGCAAATACACACCAAAATATTTTCTGGTTTACAGTCATACAAATTTATCATTTTTACAACTGTTTTTTCAGCAATTTTTTGAAAGGTTCCTTTCCAGCCAGAATGCACATTTGCAATCACTTTTTGGACTGGATCATACATCAAAAATAAAATACAATCCGCATTTTTAGTAGTAAGTGTAATTCCTTTTTGATTAGTTATTAATCCATCCACATTTTGCAACTCTTCACTTGGTCTTACGCAATCTATACATTGAACAACATCTGTATGTGTTTGCACTGGTTTTACAAATGTTTTTTCATCCAATTCTAACGCCTTACCAAGTCGCAAATAACTGTCTGGCTCATCTTGTGAATTGCTACTAAAATCTAAGTTTTCTCCTTTTAAAGTATAGGCATGTTTAATACCATATTTTAGCAATCTTTTAAACTGTATATATTCAATCTTTCCATTGTTCTTATACACAATATTTTCATTGGAAAAATGAAACATTTTATCCCTCCATCAATTCATTCAAAATTTCTTGATTATTCCTATGATTGATATAGCAATAATCATTTCCTTTTATCGTTGGATTAAACATACAAATAGAGTTATATTTACAGTAATCGCAACCCGTTTTTCCTTGATATTCATATGGTTTAATTGAAATATTTCCTACTAAAATTTCTTGCGAAATTTCTTTGATGGTTTCCTTAACCTTTTTTTGTAACTTTTCAAACTCTTCTTTGGATGCAATACTTGACAACTTTTCGCTAATTTGTCCATCTTTTCCAACATAAACTGGCAATGTCATCGAATAACCATTATCTAACTGATTATCCATCATTTTTATCACCTTTACATCTGCCAAAATTAAGCCCTGCATTTTAAAACTTTTTCGAATTTCTTTCTCAATTTCTTCTTCTGACAAATTCTTTTTAGCCTTCACAATAGAGTCAACCAAACCTAAATATAAAATACCAGCTTGCTCCGAATTTTTCTTCTTTGTAATTGCGTCTAAATAAGTAATTAACTGAATTTGCAAACCAGCCACAACTTGATTTAAATCTAATCTTTTTATTTGTGATTTGTAATCAATAATCCTAACATATTCTTTGTCATTTAATTTACCTACATCGAGCCTATCAATTTTTCCAATAATTTCAATATTTTCACCTGTTTCCAACTGCAATTTAATGGCATCATAATCGGCATTTTTAGAGCCAAATTCCACCTCATGCCCAGCCACTTCAAAATCGCTATATCGCAAGCTTTCAATAATATATTTTATCGACTGTTTTACAACCTTTTTTAATCTTCTTGTCATTAATTTAAATTTTGCAGAACTTGAGAAAATATAATATCTTGAAGTTTGCAAAATTTCCTCAATAATTGTATCTACTATTTCCAAAATTTTTTCTTCGGAAAGTGTCTTAATACTCAAATTTTTATTCTGAACTTCTTGAAAAAATGCATCAATTATTTCATGCATAAAAGAGCCAGTATCAATTGCACTCATTTGAAACCCTTGATTTTCTTTTAATTTTAAGCCATACGTCATATGAAAAGAAAATGGACATCTTCGATAATTTTCTAATCTTGAAATAGTCGTTTTTAAAGTAGTTCCATACATTTTTTTGATATTTTTTAAACTGATTTTTTCTGCTTGATTTGTATAACACATCCCTGAGATAGCTCTTGAAAATTTTTTCTTATTTTTCTGATAAAAATAAAGCAAAATATCTTTCCAATTATCCTCTATTTTTCCGCTCTCCAAATATTCATGATAAACCTGTAATGCCTCTTCAAAAGTTGCTTTTTCATTTGTCATATAATATTCTTTTTTCACGATATCACTTTTCTGTTCTAATTTTGGAAAAACTCGTCCTATTTTTTTTATCATCATAGAAGGTCGAACTGAACTTCCTTCTTTATCAGACGAGCAATAACTTAAATATAATTTTTCTTCTGGCAAAGTTAATGTTCTATAAATATTAAATTGACTTTCATACACGCTATCAATGGAATTTTTAGCAAGTTCCATTCCGTTTTCTTGCAATAACATTCTGTCTTGATCATTCAAAAAACCTTCTTGTCGATTGGCTTTCGGAAAGCATCCATCATTCATACCAAGTACAAATAAAACTTTAATTTTATTGCTTCTTGTTCGTTCGACATCACCCAAAATAACTTGGTCTTGTGTTGCTGGAATTTTGCCGAAGTTCAGAGGCTTGAATCCCCACTTTTAGCAATTCTTTATACTTCTCAAATGTAACTTTCTCCTTGCCAAATAGTTCTACTAACTCTTCTAAAACATGAATTAGAATTTTATAACTCGTATTATATTCATTTGAAATTTCAATATTATTGGCTTGTATCATCTTCTGATTTAAGTTATTTATCACTCCATTTTCTAACAAAAAATCATAAATATTTTGTGTCAAATCTGCTACTGTTTTATTTTGCAAAAAATTATTTTTAAAAGCTAACAATGGTTCTACTATTTTCTTTCGCATTTTTTCCAAATCTTCTTGGCTTTCATTTAGTGGTTCATACAAAAATTCCCTTTGCCATTTTGCCCCACGAATTCCCCATTTTTTACAATAATTTTCCAAGCGACAAACAGCATTATAGTCCAATTCCAAAAGCCCAATTTTTAAGTAATTAAAAACGGCATCAAAACTCCAATTATAATCAAAAACATCCAATAAACTAACCAAATATCGAATTAAAATATTCTGATTTAGATCCTTTTTTTCATCAATAAAAATTGGAATTTCATACTTTTGAAAAATGGCTTTACTATCTTCTGCGTAATTTTCAATATCATTTGCAATAATCGCAATCTCATGATATTTATATCCATGATTTTTCACTAAATGATAAATTTTCTTAGCTACATAATCCACTTCAGAATATGGATTATTCGCTAAAAATAATTCAATATTTTCTATTTTTCCTTCCCATTTTTGATTACTTCCACACAAGTTTTTCTCTAATGATAGCAACTCATTATTTTTAAAACGATAAGGCTTATCCTTAAATATAAGCTCTATTTTACAATCTTGATTACTCGCGATTTCTAGCAACTTTTTAACGTATTTTCGATTAAAATAAAAAATATCACTTTCCTTCTCTTTTTTAGTTTCTAAGTAATCTAAACAAACTGCAACATTCATTTCTTCACATTGTTTTAAAAGTTCCTCAAAAACACCATATTCTTGCGGCGTAAAACCAAAAAATTCATCCATATAAATACATGAATTTTCAAACATTTTTGAAAATTTTAAATTGTTTTTTAATAAAGTTAACTCATCATTTTCATCTACCAAATTCTGTGCCAATTTTTCCTCATACTGCTCATATAAAAGTCTCATATCTTGCAACTTTAAAGAAACATATTGGTCTTCTAATTTCAAATTTTTTAAATCCTCCACAGACACATCATGTTTCTTAAATTCAGTCAACATTTTATCTACTATTTCAATATTTTTTTCCGATTTTCCGAGAAATTTCAAATCTTTCTTATGTTGACTTAAAAGCTCAAAAATCAGCATAGCTTTTCCCACTTTTGTTAAACATTTAGTAGCAATTTCTAGCTCTTCTAAAACACGATATGCCATTCTGCTCAAAGTCAAAACTTCCACATTGAGCATTGCTTTTCTTCCTGTAATTTCAAAAAATTTCTTCTCACTTGTTAAATTACTTTGCTCTGGAACAATCACAAAAATATTCTTAAATTCACTCATTTTTTTATCCATATCGTGATACAAATATTCACTTTTTCCTGTGCCACTCTTTCCATAAATTATATTCAATTTGGTTTGCACTTTGCTCATCATTTTCTCCTTAATTAAGTTAGCCGTTTGAACGATAGTGAATTACGGATAACGTAAGTATAACATTTTCAAAAAATGTTAACTACCTTAATAATCATTCACACTCAAAGTTGGATATTTAAAATTAGTATTTCCAACAATTTCTCCATCCTCTTTATGATTTTCAAAAAATTCCCTTGAACCTTTTAAATAATAACGATAATTTACATCTCGACTAACATATCCATTTCCAATAATAATTGGATCATCCCAAGTAACATCTATCGCATACCATTTCTCATTAATCATAACATAATTCCAAGCATGACTTTCTGTTGCTCCAGTACTATTTATTCCAGTTCCACATGCAATTAAACAAGGAATTTCTAAGTCATCCATAATAGCTTTAAAGGCACGTGCATAACCTTCACATACCGTTATTTTATTAATTAAAGCACCATAAATATTATAAATATTATCTTTTGAAAGTGTACTGTCATATTCTAAATTTTCCACTAAATAATCATGCACAATGCGAATTTTATTTTCTACATTTCCATTTAAACGAGATTTAATTTTTGCTTTCTGCGACTCAATTCCAGCAATCGCCTGACGAACCTCTTGCTCATTTGCAAAGCTTGAATTCAAATAACTCTTTCCATTACTACTACCAATTTCTACTGTATACGTTGTTCCTATCAATTTTGTTGTTACTTTTGTTAACAAATATACTTTTGAAATATCGATATAAAACAATTCTGGATTATCAAAATTAAGTGCATTAATCGCAAGTTGAAAAGCATCATTTAGTGTATCTTCTCCGCCTTCCTCATGCAATAAATCATCAAATGTTGTACCAAAATTTACATTATATGTTCCAGACTTCATATTCTCCAAATTTTTTTCTAATTCTGTATAAATAATTTTAGCATAATAATCTAGCTGCGCATAATAAGAAAAATATGTTGCAGACTCAACTTCCGTTGTCGAATTATTAGAAGTAGCTAATGTATTCATATTAGGTGCTTCTACATTATGATACGAAATCTGTGAAGAATTTTCATTTCTTACAGCAATTGTTTTTTGCTCTTCTCCATTACTATCAACTGGTTCATATTCCTGCATCTGAAAATCACCTAACGTTTGATTAATCCACTTTGATATACGATATTTTTCTGGTAATTTTACTATTTCAAGAATATCTAAACAGGCATATACTGTTACTGCAAAAATAATCAATATTAATAAATATATAATCATATTAATAAAACCATTTTGGTTTGATTTCTTCATACTTTTCCTCCTCATTTAAGAGACTTCTCTTCTCCAATAAAACAGATATTGCTGCGCAATCCCAGCCATATTTTTAAACTTTTTTTGTGCCAATTCTTTTAATACTTCTCGGCTTACTTTTTCTTCTTTTTCATTATGAATGTAAAGCTCATTCATGACACGTCTTACCCAAACATCAATTGGAAAAACATCGAATTTTTGAAGTGAAAATAACATAATACAATCTGCTACTTTTGGTCCAACACCATCCAATTTTAAAAGCTGATTGCAGATTTCTTCTGTATCATTTAACTTCTGTATTTGCTCCAAATCAAATTGTTTTTCTAATACCTTTTTGGTTACTTCAAAAATTCTTTTATCTCGAAATCCTAATCCTAAATTTCTTAAATTTTCTACACTTGCTTTTGACAATTGTTCTGGTGTTGGAAATGTGTAATAATCATTGCCATCAAACTCAATTTTGTTTCCATATTCTTTAGAAATTCGCTCAATTATTTTCTTAATTCTAGGAATATTATTATTGGCTGAAATAATAAAAGAAATGATACATTCCCAAAAATCTTGATGTAAAATACGAATTCCTTCTCCAAATTCTATGCTATTTTTCATAAAATTATCAATACTTGCCAATGTATTTTTTAAGTTATCATAATCACGCTCTAAATCAAAATAATCGGTTATAATGGTTTGCAACTTTCCTTCACATTTTGCCCTAAAAAATATCTCTTGCTTTTCTTGCTTTACATGAATAACTGCATTTTTAATAACACCAATATAACTTCCATCTGCCTGCAAATTCCATCGAAAGCATTGCCCACATTCAAAAATATGTTTTAAATAAAAAGATTTCTGATTTTTCAATTTATACTCTTGAATTTGCATATTCTTTACCTCATTTCTATTATAACATACCTTAGATCTATTTTTCAATTATATTTTAATTTATTTTTATACAAAAAAAGGCAGATTTTTCTGCCCTTTTTACTCCTATATATATTGTTCATATGCTGAGAATAACCAACCACCCATATAAATTTGAACACAAGGTACTAAAACTACAATTACGAAGAAAATTAATACAGCACCTACAATTGCATATGCAAGTTCTGGCAATACTTTCATGATTTTTTCAAGTGTATTATCGATATCAATATCCATATATTCTACTAATTTTCCCATCATTTCTGTTAAGTCAGTTTGCATACCAATCTTTAACATTTCAACTGTCATTGGATTTGAAAATTTCGCACTTTCAAATGGCTCTATCCAAGATTGACCAATATAAATATTGTTAATGGAAACATCAATCATAGATAACATAACATTATTTTTCACAACATTTTTACTAACTTGTAGTGCATCCTGAATTCTAATACCATTTTGAATATTCAAAAGCATATTTTTAAGCAATCTTGAAAAATCAATCAAATAAATCAATTTACCAAAAATCGGCATAGTATACTTAAATGTATCAAAACGATATCTTCCATCTGGTGTATGAATATAAAACCAAAGTCCACCAACAATTCCTGCAATCAATAACACTGGTATATACCAATATGCAATCAGAACATCAACAACACCCGCAAACCAAATCGTAATCCATGGCAATTGGTCTTTTGTTCCAATGGATTCAAAAATATTTTGAACTGCTGGAAGTCCTACAATAACACAAACAAAAAGCATAACAATAATACCTACAAACATGGTTATATTTGGTATTAAAATTCTCTTTAGTTTTGTATTTAATGCTTCACTCTCATCCAAATATTTAATCGCTTGTCCAAGTGCTAAATCTAATGAACCTGAAAGTTCTCCAACTTTTATCATATTAATATAAATATATGGAAACACATCTGAGTAATATTCCATTGTGGTATGCATAAATTCACCAGCTTCCACACCATACAAAATATCTTCAATAACTAATTTAAGTCTTGGATTTTCTGTACTTTCCATAACTGTACTTAGTGCATGAACATTATTAAATTTCGCTTTTTTCAAAAGATAAAAATTCTGTGTAAAAATACGAATATCTTTAGATGGAACTTTTCTATTTTCTGCCATTTGAGAAATTATCTTTTCACGCAAAGACTGTCTTTTTACATTCTTTTTTCCTTCTTTTACCCTTTGCATTCCCACTTTTTTTAACTCTGAATTTACTCTTCTATAATTTCTCGGTTTCTTTCTTGCTCCTTTTTCATCCATTCTAAGTGTTTGTATAACACTAATTGGAATTAAGTCATTTCTTTTTAATCTTTTCACACAACTCATTTTATTTGCATCTGTAATTCTATTTCTTACAATTTGACCATTTTGAGTCATTGCTTTATACAAATATGTTGGCATTTATATGTCCTCCTTAATGTTTTCTTTTAAAATTCAATTGCATAATTGTTCGATTTAATGTATCATAATTTCTCTCCTCAACTTGTGATTTAATTTGCTCTAATGATAACTTTCCATCTACATACAAATTTGCCAATGAATTTACTAAGCCAATACTTCCTTTATCTATATTTCCTTGTATCGCATCTTCAATCTCTGAAATATTAAATTTCTCTTTTCTAATACAAGCAGCAATTGTATTATCCACCACCATTACTTCTGGCACTAACACCAACTCATCTGTCTTTGGTGACTTCAACAATCTTTGAGAAACAACTAATTTTAACAAGTTTGATAATAGATTCTTTACAGAAGCTTGATCTCTTACTTCATAAAAGTTAATCATTCTATCAACTGTTTCTGCACAAGATTTTGTATGTAAAGTTCCAATTACTAAATGTCCAGATTCTACCATGTCAATGGCTGCTTCCATTGTTTCCTTATCTCGAATTTCTCCAATCACTAGGATATCACAATCCTCTCTTAGTGAATTCTTTACACCTGCAATAAAGGTTTCCACATCTTTTCCCGGACCAACTTCCTTTTGCACAATAATTGACTTTTTACTTTTATGTCTATATTCAACTGGATTTTCCAAAGTCAAAATCTTTTTATTCTGCTTTGTATTAATTTCATCAATTAATGAATTCAACGTTGTTGTTTTACCAGAATTGGTTTTACCAGTAACCAAAATCAAACCTTGTGGTTGATATGTCATTGTTCTTACAATCTCTGGAACGCCTAATGACTCAAAAGTCGGCAAAACATCTTTGATAAGACGCATTGTAAAAACAGGAACCTCATCTGAAAAAGAAGCATTAATTCTAAGTCTTATATTTTCAAAAACAAGTGATGTATCCAATCTTCTATTTTTCGTATATTCTTCATTTCTCTCCACATTTCCTCTTACAATATAATCATAAATATCATACAAAGTTGCCTCGTCTAATGGATCCATTTCTTTCATTTCCACTAATGTTCTCGCAATTCTAAGTATTGGCTTTAATCCATTAATTAAATGAATATCTGATGCATCTTTTTCAATCGCTTGTTTTATAATACTTTCTATCAATATCATTTGTTATCCTCCTATTTTCCTCTGTAATTCATTTCTTTTAAATATTAATACAATGCTAGTCTTTTATCTACTTCTTCTACTGTTGTAACACCATCTAAAACCTTTTGAAAAGCATCAATTACAAGTGGTCTATAACCTTGTTGCAGAGCCAAATCTCTAATTTGTAAACTAGATGCACCAGTTACAATCAAATCTTTCATTTCATCTGTAATTTCCAATACCTCAAATGCTGCAATTCTGTCTAAATATCCTGTATGGTTACAGAATTTACAACCCTTTGTATCATACGTAAATTTGCCTGTATAATCAAATTTGGTATGATATCTCTCCGCAAATTTATTCATAAAACCTTTTTCTTCTTCTGTAAATTTTCTTTTAATTGCACAATGTGGACATACTCTTCTTAGCAACCTTTGAGAAACAGCTGTTGCCAATGTACTTGAAATATCATAATCAGAAATCCCCATTTTTCTAAGTCTTGTAATTACTTCTATCGCATTAATTGTGTGAATTGTTGATAATACATAATGACCTGTTTGTCCTGCTTGAATTGCAATTTCTGCTGTTTCCAAATCACGCACTTCACCTAACAAAATAATATCTGGATCACTTCTTAATATTGCTCTTAAAGCTGAAGCAAAAGTTGACTTTTCATCAATTTCAATTTGATTAATTCCAGGAACTCTGATTTCAACTGGATCTTCAACTGTTGTAATATTAATTTCTGGTCGGTTTAAATACTCTAAAATACTATACAAAGTCGTTGTTTTACCTTGTCCTGTAGGCGCTGCTACAATTGTAATACTATTTCTTTTATCAAAACACTTTTTAAGTGCTCCCTCATCAGAAGGAAAACCCAAATCAAAAATACTTCTCAAACCTTCATTTTTCTTTAATAATCTCAAGCAAAATTTTTCACCATCAATTGTTGGTTGTGAAGCCACACGAATATTATAATCCCCATATAAGTTAATACTACCATCTTGTGCATCTTGACGTTCTTGATACATATTTGAAATCGCTTTCAATCTTCCAATTAATTGCATCTGTTTACTTTTCTCAAAGTTAGCAATAGTAATTAATTCGCCATCTACCCTAAAACGAACCCTAATTTCCTTTTCCATTGGTTCAATATGTATATCACTCGCTCTTTTATCCATAGCAGAACGAATAATAGTATCTACTAATTTGGTTATATCTGTATCACTTGTAATAGTTTTTTCTTCTTTTTTATCTAATGATTGAAGTACATTTTCAATATTCGTTTCAAATGTTAAAAACTTCTCCATCACTAAACCATTTTTAAGCAAAGCAAGCCTTACTTCTTCAATTGCTTTATTATTAGAAGTGTCTGCAAAACATACTTTTGCACGTCTTCCAATCACCTCAAATAAAATTGCCTTACAAGTTTTGCATATATTTAATGGTAAATATTTATTTTCTCGAATTTTAATATCATCTGTTGTTAAAATAATAACATTTTCACCTAAAATTTCTCCCATTGCATCAATCAATCTTTTCTGTGGGCACAAATTCAAAATATTTAAAATATCACCTAATTTTTTCTCTGGGTGTTGTTTTTGATACTCAATTGCTGTCGCAATATCTGCTTCTTTTACAACTCCTCTTCTCACTAATTCTACACCTATTGGAGTTCTTCCGTTCATTTTATTTCTCCTTTCTTTTGTTCGTCTTTATTTCTATTATACAATATTTTCATAGTAAAATAAATATCTTTTATGAAATTACCAATCATTTCTAATACTCTATCATGGGACCATATTGAGAATGATTTAAAACATAACCATCTGTATTCGCCATATTCAAACTTGAATATAAGACCCATTTTCCTGCAAAATCTGTGTTAGTTTCAAATGAAATGCCTCTGGTTCCCCAAGTAAATGATTGACTACTATCAATGTAATAATTTATAGGGTCTGTATTATTCTCATAAGAGTTCAAAATTGGCAAATTTGTTTTTTTATATTTAAAATACGTTCCACCAAATAAATTCTCACCATTTTTCACACCAAATCTTGGAATCCACACAAACGATTTTTCACTATCTTGCAAAATAGATTTATCTGTAATAGTTTTACTTGTTTCATTAATATACATATTGTAATCATTTGCTTCTAAAATCAACAAACGTGCCCAATTTTTATTTGAATAGCTATACCAAATTGGTGTTTCTTCTAAATTTACTAATTTGTAATTTCCTATTTTCTTATCATACATCACTGGACAGATAATCTTAACTCCGCTTTGTATTCCACTTGAAGTATCTGATGCCATTATATAATCTAAATTTGAATTTACAATTTGCCTTATATATTCTTCTGAAAATTTGGGCGAATTACATTCTCTTATCGTTTCTTTTTCTATTACTTTACGTAAGACAACTTCTTTTGGTAAATCATTTACTTTATAACTAATTTTCACATTTACTTTTCTTACTACATCATAACTTGGATTTGGCTTCTCAAATGAAATCTCACAAGTATATCCTTTTGGAATAGTTGTATCAAATACTTTTGCAACACCTGACCCAGATATTGTATATGTTTCACCTACTTTTGCTACTTCCCCATGATCTGACAATAAATCTAACTTTGTTTCAATTTCAGCATAATATGTTTTACTCATATTTTCTAAAATGTTAGTTGCCACCCTTGTAGCTCCTGCTTTTCTTTGAATTTCTGCAGAACTCAAATTTAAATTCACATAAATCATAGAAATTACACCTACTGTTGTTAAAATAATTAACATTGCAATAACACTATCAGCAGCTGTTATACCGTTTTGGCTATTCAATTTATTTTTTAACTTTCCAATTTTCATAAACATCCTCAATTAAAAAAATAATAATTTATGGTAAAAGTTTCCACAATTTTATACGCAAGTGTGGAAATACTAACAGCAAATCCTAGTGGCATTTCTTTGATTGTTTGATATTGTTTTTCTTTCATTCCTAAAAATTTTAGTATTCCTAAAACAAGCATTGTTAGGATACCACCTAAAAGTATTGCTTTTTCACCGAATAGAAAATAATATATAGCTTTCTAAAAGCAATATTTGTGTTATGTAATTTTCTTTATTTTTTTTATGAATAATAAACATAATAATAAATAACATAAAATATATAATATATCTATACATATTAAATTGCTTTACCATATATAGATATAATATATATAGTAGCTGACAGATTACGCCAAATAATAAAACCGAAGAATTAATTTTTCGATACTCTTTATCAATTCCAGCAACAATCACCAAAGTTACATATTGAAATACAAAAGAAATAAAGAAACCAATGTTATCTACATCAAAAAAATTGCCATGTATATTTAGAATTAAAAACATTGTTACAAAAATAAGCCCTGATAAAATCTCTAAAAGGAAATATCTAATTCTAATCTTTTCACCGCAATATCTACATTTTCCACCTAAAAATAAATAACTCCAAACTGGAAACAAATCTAATATTCCTAATTTATGATTGCAGTTTGGGCAAAATGAATGCTCATGTGTTATGTCTTTTTTTAATGGAATTCTGTAAACAGCTAGTGTGAAAAAACTTCCAAAAAATGTTCCCATAATAAATAGAATAACACTTAAAAAAATTTCCATATCTCTCCTTTTTTTAATTAAGAGGTATACACCTTCTTACTTAAGAGCATATACCCCTTGAAATTTCAACTTATTTTGTTATTGTTTTATAAACCCATTCACCTTTACCTGCTGTATCTTCAGCAGCTGTTTTCCATGTAAATGTATTAGCACCACTTACAGTAGATGGTTTATAAGCTCTTTCAGCTACAATATTATTACCTGTTTCTCCAACTCTAACAATTACTTTTTCTGCTGTTGTATCAATTTGAATACTATATCTTTTATTTGCTAAAGCTTTAGGTGTAGTACATTGTTGCTCTATATATGCTGTCTGTGATAAGTCCATTACAGTATCATCTCTTGTTACATAGTATTTTTCATAATATTCTGCTTGCAATTCTGCAATTCTTAATTCTGCTTGTTCTGCCCCTGTTCCTGACTCATTTGCATTTGTTGCATTCACTGCTCTTGTCATAATTCCATTACTTCCTGCTACAAGTGATAATGACACACCTGCTAAAATTAACAATACAATTATTGTAACTACTAAAGCTACTAACGTAATACCTTTTTGATTTTTTAAATTTTTCATTTTTTCATTCTCCTTTGTTTTTTATTTTTCCATATGTTCAAAATATGAAATTTTTATAATTTTGATTATTTTGTAATTGACTTGTAATCCCAAGTATCTGCAGCCCAAGTAAATGTATTATTTGCGCCAGAATCAACATCATATGGTTCATAAGTTCTTTCAGCTACAACATTTGTAGCAGTATTACCAACTGTTACAGTTACTTTTCCTCCTGTTACTGTCATTTGATATCTTTTGTTTGCTAAAGTAATACCACTAGCACATTTTTCTTCTATATATTGTGTTTGACTTTTGCTTAATACAGCAGTAGTTCTTTTTACATAATACTCTTCATAATATTCTGCTTGCAATTCTGCAATTTTTAATTCAGCCTGTTCTGCTCCTGTTCCTGATTCGTTTGCATTGGTTGCATTCACTGCTCTTGTCATAATTCCATTGCTTCCTGCTACAAGTGATAATGATACACCTGCTAAAATTAACAATACGATTATTGTAACTACTAAAGCTACTAACGTAATACCTTTTTGATTTTTTAAATTTTTCATTTTTTCATTCTCCTTTGTTTTTTATTTTTTCTATTAAAAAATAATATTTTTAATAGTTGTTCGAGCAAACTTTGTTATCAAAATTTACTACAATTTTTTCATATGTTCAAAATAACATATCTTTTAAGTTGTAAATCATTAAGTAACCTCATACCCCTCCTTCAATCACTCCCTTCAAATCTATATTATTTTATTTGTATATACTTAAATAAAATTAAATATATCCTACTTAGAATTTGGACTTTCAAAGAAAGTTCCAGTACTTGAATTATTCGTTGTTCCTTGTGTTACAGTAGCTGTATTAGTATTTGATTGATTTGTAGTGTTACTAACTACTGGTTGTCCTGCTGTATTGGTAGTATTATTGTTTCCATTTGAATTAGTGTTTGGGTCTGGATTTGGATTGACATTGGTAGCTTCTATCCCATATTCAAATGGATTTGAATTTCCTTGATCATAATTTTTTTGTTTATACATAGCAAGATCAGCTTCTCCTATACTATATGATTTTAAAGAAGTAACTAATTCTTCTTGTGTATAACCATCCGCAGTACTATCTCCACCATTTGTATAAGCAATTTCTTGTTTGATAGACGTTGTCTTACTATCTGCATTATATTCTTTAATTTCTTCTACTCTTATATTAGAAGGTATATAATCATATAAGCTAACAGCCAATATTAACAATACTAATATTAACAAAACAATAAAAATAAATACTTCTTTTATAATATTTTTCTTGCTCTTCACTCTTCTTCCTCCTTTTAATTTGCATTGTAAGTTGTATTTGTTGTGCCTGTGGTTGTAGAATCAATTGTCTGTACCATTGAATTAATTGCTTTTCCATCAGAAGTTACATTAAATGGATCATTTGTAGTCGTTGTGTCCGTATAATTAGTTGAACTCATACCTGATGTCATACCAGATTCAATAAAATTATCTGCATTAATTTTAATTTCTTTAACTGTTAAAGTAACTTGCAAATTTTCCCCACTTTTTTGCATATTAAAATTATTAATTTCAAAACTTAATCTATCGTCATCTTCCATACTTTGAATGAAACTTGCTAAATTCATATATTTTCCTGTTGCTACAAATTTCAAATCACATACAATAAAATTGCTTGAAGCTGAATTTTGAATAGAACTTGCTGAAGTTGTATTTCTAACAACATTCATATCAATCAAAACTCCTTCTTCTGTTGCATAGTTACCAATAATTGTCCATAAAAAATCTACATCATATATATCTTTTAAATCTGCTTCTGCCATACCAACCACATCATCTGCAACTGTTGTTGGAACAAGTTCGTCATATTCTGTTTTTGCTAAATCATAATTTTCAATTTCTTTTGATAATTGTTCTTTCTTTTTATCAAAAGTAGAATTTGTTTTAAGTTCTAAACTTGCTGCTGCTTCATTCAATTTTTTACTTGCTTCTGATAATTGATGGATTGAAGCTACTTTTGCTCGAATTGTCTCATTTGACCCAAAACTTAATTCAAAACAACTAAAAATTAATAATATTAAAATAATACATAATGTTATTTTTCTTGTCATGGTAAATCTCCTTCTATTGTTACTTGAACAATTGTGTCACTCTTTTGTCCTGGTGTTGATTTTACATTTTTCAATATTTCACTTGTTGTAAGCACTGCTTTAAAATATCCTAACTGTTCATATTTTTCAGCTTCTGCTTTTATTACAATATGAGTTGCTGTTGTATTTTCTATCGATGTCAATTTAACTTTTTTTGGTATTGCAAACATAACTCTGTTTAACAAATTTGGAATAGCATCTTTCGATACAATTCTTTTTGTTGTCACATCTACTATCTCTTCTTTTGGTGCTGTTAATTCTTGAATAAGTGAATTGTAAGTTGCTGTTCTTCCAGAAATAAGAGCAATATCAGAATCTATTTCTGAAAGTTCTATATCAACTTTGCTAATCACTCCTGCAATTTCATTTTTCTTATCTGTGATTTGTCCTTCTATTATATGGCTAAAAATCACAAACATAACAGCAAGTATAACACACAAGCTACACATTCTAATAATCGTTTTTTCAAAACTTTGAAATGGTGCAGAAAAATCTTCTTTGATACTTCTGCCAAGTCCAACAAAATAACTTTTGATGGTTCCAAAACTAATGTCTTGACTCCATAATGAATCTCCTTTTGAACCACCTGCAACTTTTGTCTTTGAAAAATTGACCTCTTTATTTACCATTCCTAAACCATCTAAAGCAAGTGCAATGGCTGAATTTACCTCAACATATTCTTTGATTGGCATTTGAGTTGTCTCTTTACCAATAAAATAAGGTTTTAAAATTTCGCATTTTGCTTCTGGCATATAATCTTGAAAATACAAATCAATATTATTAATACAAGTTCCTAATCCTGTAATATATACTTTTTCTACACTAGAGAAAAATTGACTGATAATTTCTTTTGTTTTTTGTACAATTTTATATAAAATTCCAGTTACTAATCCCATATACTCGCTAGTTTCACTATATAGCTCAGAAGAATTTTGGGTATATAAAGTCATATTTTTACAAACGTCATATGATTTTGAATAAGAATTTTCTACTTTATTAATCTCATCTAAAATCATTCCCATTCCTTCATCTAATACATCTATTTGATATATTTGTCCATCAATCACCGTTGTAATTTTGGTTTTATTTTCAATATTAACAATTGCAATATTTTCTCTTTCTTGAATTTCGGTTAAATTAACAATACTTGTAGAAATTGGAGTAATTGTATTCAACTTACGTCCATCAAAAGCCATTGATTTTTTGGAAATATCATTTTTATTCACAATAATATTTAATGCTTTTTGTTTATCTGCTTCTTGTTTCTCTTCTACAAGCAAATAACGATGTTCTAGTGAATCAATATTGTAATCTTTTTCACTACATAACATTTCATATTCAATCTTAACTGCTTTTTTGGTATCTTTTTTATTTAATAAAGAAGAAATTTGAAACTCATTATAAATTTCATTTGACACATTAATGCTAATTGGAACCTTGTAACTATAAGTCTCACTAATAATGCGATTTAATGTTTGATCTAAGCCACCATCATAAAATACCATGTTATAATTTTCGATTTTTATGTTTTCTTTATCTTTTTGTAACTTTGCATATTTGATTATGTTATCTTCTATATAAACACCCAAACTGGTCTGCATTTATTTTTCTCCTTTGACTTTAGATTACATTATATAATGTATTTATATCCTTAATCCAAAAAAAAGTCAATAGAATTATCGAATGTAATACAAATATAATGGTTTTGTAATATTTTTGTAATATTTTGACAAATTTTGTTACAATTACTACTGTAATTTTTAAATAATATTATTGTATCCATTTTGATATTTTTCATACAAAAGTTAAATTGTGAAATTTTATGTATATTTCTATTATTTTCGGAAAATCTAAGATTATAACAATTTTAAAAACAAGGAGGAAAAATTATGAATTCAGAAAAACACATCAAAGTAACAGGATATTCAAATATTTCATGGAAGGATGCAATTGTCAAAACAATTGACGAAGCCTCTAAAACTTTAAAAAATTTAACTAACATTACTGTTTTAGAACAACGTGCCAATATTACAGGCAATAAAATTATAGAATACATGGTCGATTTAGACATCAGCTTCAAAATTGAACCATTTCAAATAGAGCCTACTGATGACACAGACAATATGTAAAAGGAGTCGTTTTTATGAAACCAATTAATAGTAAAGAAGAATATGCCCAATATGTTGATCAAAAAACCCCCAACTCTCCCATTGTAAAAAACTGTTTTAATGCCTTTTGGATTGGTGGTTTAATTTGTGCTATTGGCCAAATTATATTTGAAATTTGCAAAACACGTGGTCTTGATGAAACAACTTCTTATACCATTGTATCTATTTCGCTTATTTTCATGAGTGCTTTTTTAACTGCCTTAAATATTTTCAATAAAATAGGAAAATTGGCGGGTGCTGGTTCTTTAGTTCCAATTACAGGATTTGCAAATTCTATTGTATCTCCTGCTATGGAATACAAATCAGAAGGTTATGTTATGGGAGTTGGTGCAAAAATGTTTACTGTTGCTGGACCCGTTTTAGTTTATGGAATTTCTAGCAGCATAATTATTGGCATTATTTATATTATTTTCAACACGCAATCTATCACATTAATATAAATTAAGACGACCAATGGTCGTCTCTCTTTTACGACACTTTATAATTGTGTCTATTTTATAATCAATTTAAGAAAGGAAAAATTATGAAAAAAATAGGAAATCAATCTTACTTTATGTCAAAACCCGTTAATATTTTATCAACTGCTTGCATTGTTGGTCCAAAGGAAAAAGATGGTCCCCTAAATCCCTATTTTGATCAATGTCTAGAAGATGAATTTTGGGGCGAAAGTAGTTGGGAAAAAGCAGAAAGTAAAATCATAAAAGAAACTGTTAATTTAGCAATTGCAAAATCGAAGCTACCTTCTAGCGATATTGATTTTTGCTTTGCTGGTGATTTATTAAACCAATGTATTTCATCATCTTTTGGCCTTCGCGAATTAAACCTTCCATTTTTTGGTATATTTGGTGCTTGCTCTACTTTTGGAGAAGCCTTAACCTTAGGCGCCATGAGTATTGATGGAGATTTTGCTACCAATGTAGTCTGTGGGGCATCTAGTCATTTTTGTAGTGCAGAAAAACAATTTCGTTTTCCACTTGAACTTGGTAATCAACGTGCACCATCTAGCCAGTGGACCGTAACTGGCTCAGGAGCTGCTGTTCTTTCCAAAGAAGGAGAAGGTCCTTATATTACAGCTATTACCCCTCGGAAAAATTGTAGACATGGGAATTAAAGATGCTAACAATATGGGGGCAGCAATGGCTGGTGCTGCACAAGATACGCTTTTATGTCACTTTAAAGATACAGGACGAAATCCAAGTTATTATGACGCTATTTTTACAGGAGATTTAGGCCATATCGGAAAAGATATTTTAGTGGATTTAATGGAAACAAAAGGCTACAATATAAAAGCAAATTATAATGATTGTGGTATTTTAATTTTTGATAAAGAAAAACAAGATACACATAGTGGTGGTTCTGGATGTGGTTGTAGCGCAAGTGTATTTAGTGGATACATTTCACATATGTTCAAGGAAGGCAAATACAAAAAAATTCTACTCATGCCAACAGGTGCATTAATGAATTCTACTACTTCTCAACAAGGCGAATCAATTCCAGGCATTGCTCATGCTGTTGCGATTGAAATGTCTTAAAACTATACAGACGAAAGGAGAATTTTTATGGATTGGACAATGGTATTAAAAGCATTTATTGTAGGTGGACTAATTTGTATCATCGGTCAAATATTAATTGATAAAACAAAGCTAACACCAGCCCGTATTTTAGTTGCATTTGTTACAACAGGAGCAATTTTAGGAGGTCTTCGGTTGGTATAAGCATTTAATTAATTGGGCTGGCTGTGGTGCAACTGTTCCTCTTACAGGTTTTGGGAATATGCTAGCAAAAGGTGCTATTGATGAAGTCAAAAATAGTGGTTTACTTGGTGCTTTTATTGGTGGTACTAAAGCTGCAGCTGGTGGAATATCTGCAGCAATCTTTTTTGGCTATATTGCTTCACTGATTTCAAAACCAAAAATCAAAAAACAATAATTATTTAAAAAAAGTCTAAAGCTGTCGAAGAGTGTCGATAGCTTTTTTATTTTTTATTCAAATACGGCAAGCTTGACTACGTATGTATTTTAATAAAAGTTTTAATTAATATATTGAGCATTTTTAGTATTTTATAAAACTAATATTTCTATTTTAAGCGTGAAACCCCTTATTTGTTCAAACATACACAACACGACTGTTGTAAAACTTAAGCAAGAATTTTTTATATTTTATAATTATATTATGCTTGAAATATAGGTATAAAGGAGAAAAATCATGTATTTAAAAAGACTAAAAGAATTAAGAGAAGATCGCGATTTTAAACAAGAAAAAATAGCAACTTTTTTAGGTATGAAGCAACAACAATATTCAAGATATGAAATTGGTGTAAATGAAATTCCTTTTGAATATGTTGTGAAATTAGCCCAATTTTACGATGTTTCTATTGATTACATAGCAGAATTAACAGATCAACCAAAATCTTATTTACATCAAAAAAGTGGTTAATAATTATTATATAATAAAAAGAGACGTTCATTTTTAGAACGTCTCCCTTTTTTCTTTTAGCAATTTCATGATTTGTGCCACATTTCTTTTGGATACTGTTTCTTGTGAACCATCCTTTAACTTTACCAAAACTGTACCTAATATACTTGTATCAAAGCACTTCACCTGTTTTACATTAATAATACAAGAATTGGAAATTCGAATAAAACCTTTTTGTCTCAAACTATTTTCTAACTCATACAATTTATGTTTCACCTTATACGTATCTTTTTTGGTTTTCACATAATTATACTTTTCTTTACTAAAAAAGCAAATTACTTTTTCCAAATCAATAAAATAAATTTCATTATTTTTGTTTCCTACAATTTGATTTGGTACCACATTTATATTAGAAATATATTGAATTAATTTTTGAACTTCTTCTGACAATTCAGGCGCATTAATGGTAACGAGAGTTTCTTCAAATTCACTTGAAATATTGGTATTTATCTTAATTTTCATTTGTTTTACCCCTTTATTTCATTCTTATATATTTTCATTATTTCGAATTGTTTCATTCAATTGTCTTGTCATTTTTCTGCCAATCACATAATTAATCACAAAAATTAGTACAAAAATTGTTGTGTAGATGGCATAAAACCTTTTACTATCTTGATTCCAATACATTTCATACAATTTCCAAAAACGATACGTCCAGCTATACATATAAAGTGGCGGAAAAGCTAACATCATTCCAAAATAGCCAATCACAATTTTTAGTGCCAAATTCATTTTTTTACTTGTGATAACAGCATATGCAATCGTAACAGAAATGCCTAAGAAAAGTGCTGCATTTATAACATATTTTCCACCTATATATTGAACCAATCCATCCAAAAATCCCCATAACGCAAATCCAGTTGGGTCATAAAAATCGGCAAATGTATGCTCATGACCATCTGTTAATGTGTGGTTTTGCAATTCTTCTTCCGAATAAAGAGATGCTTCTTTTGCCTGCTTCATTACACCTTCAAAAATACTAACATTCTGTCCTAATTCTTCCAACTTTTCTGGATTTAGATTTAAAATATAATTTTCTCTTGCTTCCTCACTAAAAGTTAGAGGTAATGGTATTTGATAAACATGACAAACAGAAATAAATTTTCCAATCGCCATTGTCAAATAAATCACAACTGTTGAAAAAATAAACACTAAACCTATTTTTATTATCTTTACAAAAATTTTCATAAAAATCCCCCCTTTTCTACTTCTTAAATTTATTATAACATAAATAATTCTTCGTTTCCATATCTTATAAGAATTCTACGATAACTGGTACTATTTTTGTAATAACTGAGTATTTTTAAACATCAAAAAAGAAACGCAAAAAACTCTATTTCCATTCTCGAGTTTTTTACGTCTCCCTTTTTTCTTTACTAAATTTCTACAATATTGACAACTTCCAAATATTCTTCTTTCATTTCATTCTCAATGGCTGCATACAAAGCATTGACTGTATCAAGCGAAGTAAAACATGGAATTTTACATTCAACAGCTGTTCTTCTAATCTTAAAGCCATCACGGTTTGATTCTTTTCCTTTGGTTGGTGTATTAATCACAAAATTAATTCTGCCAGATTGAATCAAATCAATAATGCTATCTTTTCCTTCCCAAATCTTCTCAACCGCAGTACTATTGATGCCATGCGATGCCAAGAAATTCGCTGTACCAGATGTAGCAAAAATCTCGAAACCTTTTGCTGCAAACTTTTGTGCTAATGGCAACATTTCTTCTTTGTCTTTATTACGAACCGTAATCAAAATTGCCCCATGACTAGAGACATTAGCTCCGCTACTAATAAATGCCTTCAAAATTGCATTATGAAATTCTCTATCCACTCCCAAAACTTCTCCTGTTGACTTCATCTCAGGACCAAGACTTGTATCCGCATTCTTGATTTTCTCAAATGAGAAAATTGGCATTTTCACACAAACATAATCGCTTCTTCTCCACACACCAGTTCTGTATTCCATGTCACTTAATTTTTCCCCAAACATAACACGAGTTGCAATATCAATCATTGGCAAATTCGTTACTTTGCTAATGTAGGGAACTGTTCTACTTGAACGTGGATTTACTTCAATAATATAAACTTCATCATTGGAAATAATAAACTGAATATTAAGCATACCAATAATATTTAGCTCTTTCGCAATTTTTTCTGTGTACTCAATAATTTTCTCCTGATGATGTTCTGCTACACTTTGTGTTGGATATACAGAAATACTATCTCCAGAATGCACACCTGCCCTTTCCAAATGTTCCATAATTCCTGGAATGAGCACATTCTCTCCATCACAAATCGCATCTACTTCTAACTCTTTTCCAAGCATATATTTATCTACTAAAATTGGATGCTCCTGTGCAACTGTATTAATCTCATTAATATAGCTTTCGATTTCATTATCGTCATAAGCAATCGCCATTCCTTGCCCACCTAACACATACGAAGGTCGAACAAGAACTGGATAACCAAGCGCATTTGCCACTTCTTTTGCCTCTCCAACTGTATAAATTGTACTTCCCTTTGGACGCAAAATACCACAATTATTAAGCGCTTCGTCAAACTCTTTTCTATCTTCTGCACGGTCCATATTTTCTGCACTTGTTCCAATGATTTTCACCCCCATGTCAGACAATGCTTTTGTCAATTTAATCGCTGTTTGTCCACCAAACTGCACAATCGCGCCTTCTGGTTTTTCTGCATCCACAATATTTTTCACATCTTCTGGCGTAAGTGGCTCAAAATACAATTTATCTGCAATATCAAAATCTGTACTTACTGTTTCTGGATTGTTATTCACAATAATTGTCTCAAAGCCTAACTTTTTAAGTGCCCAAACTCCATGCACACTACAATAATCAAATTCAATTCCTTGCCCAATACGAATTGGTCCAGAACCAAGCACCATAATTTTTCTTTTGTCACTTTTTCTTGCTTCATTTTCTTCATCATAACTTGAATAATAATATGGCGTTTTTGCTTCAAATTCCGCAGCACATGTATCTACCATTTTGAAATTTGCAACAATTCCATTTTCTTCTCGCATTTTCAAAATTTCACTTTCTGACATGCCACTTAGGTGCGAAATCACTTTATCTGTAAATCCCATTCTTTTTGCTTTTAGCAACATTTTTTGGTTCATTTCATTAAAGATAAGTTCATTTTCCATACGAACAATTTTGTAAATACAACCAATAAAAAATCGGTCAATCGTCGTAATTTCATGGATTTTTTCCACTGAAATTTCACGTCTAATAGCTTCTGCAATTACAAAAATTCGGTCATTATCAACATCTTTTAGTTTTTCTAAAATTTCCTCTTTTTCTAAATCTGCCAATCCTGGCATTATAAAACTGTCCATATTTTCTTCTAGAGAACGAATTGCCTTCATAAGTCCAGCTTCTAAATTTGGCGCAATCGCCATCACTTCGCCTGTTGCTTTCATTTGTGTTCCAAGTGTTCGATTGGCTGTTAAAAACTTCTTAAATGGCCATTTTGGAATTTTCACCACCACATAATCCAAAACTGGTTCAAAACAAGCATATGTTTTGCCTGTTACTTCATTTTTGATTTCATCTAACGTATAACCAAGCGCAATTTTTGTTGCCACTTTTGCAATTGGGTAGCCAGTTGCTTTAGAAGCCAAAGCTGACGAACGACTTACTCTAGGATTTACCTCAATAACTGCATATTCAAAACTATTTGGATTTAGTGCAAATTGCACATTACATCCACCTTCAATTTTCAAAGCAGATATAATTTTAATCGCAGAAGTTCGAAGCATTTGATATTCCTTGTCTGCCAAAGTCTGTGAAGGCGCAATAACAATACTATCACCTGTATGTACTCCAACTGGATCAATGTTTTCCATATTACAAATAGTAATACAATTTCCACTACTGTCACGCATTACCTCATATTCCACTTCTTTCCAACCACTAATACATTTCTCCACCAAAATTTGTCCCACTCGTGACATATGAATACCAGAATTAGCAATTTCCTCTAATTCTTCCATAGTATAAGCAATTCCGCCACCTGTACCACCTAGTGTGTAGGCAGGACGAATAATCACTGGTAAGCCAATTTGGTTTGTAAATTCTACTGCATCTTCTACAGTTTCCACAACTTTGCTACTAATACATGGCTCGTTAATTGATTCCATCATATCTTTAAATGCTTGCCTATCTTCCGCATTCTTGATACCTTCTGTTCCTGTTCCCAAAAGGCGCACATGATGTTCTGCTAAAAATCCACATTCTGCCAATTCCATCGCAAGATTTAATCCTGTCTGTCCTCCTAAGTTTGGTAAAATACTATCTGGGTGTTCTTTTTCAATTACTTTTTTTACAGTTGTAACTGTTAATGGTTCTATGTAAATTTTATCTGCCATATTTTTATCTGTCATAATCGTAGCTGGATTGGAATTAATCAGTACCACTTCAATTCCTTCTTTTTTCAATTCTCGACACGCTTGTGTTCCAGCATAATCAAATTCGGCTGCCTGACCAATGATAATTGGACCAGACCCAATCACTAATACTTTTTTAATCTCATTATTTTTTGGCATTTTTATTCCTCCAATTTAATTTTTCTAAATTATCCTCTTCACAAGCTTACAGCTGTGCCACAAATTCATCAAATAAATACGACGAGTCCTGTGGTCCTGGACATGCCTCTGGATGAAATTGCACAGTTGCAATATTTTTATTTTTGTAACAAATTCCTTCCACTGTATTGTCATTCAAGTTGATGTGTGAAACCTCTGCAATTTCTGGATTGACACTATTGTCCAAAATATAATATCCATGATTTTGTGAAGTTATATGTACTTTTCCAGTCCTCAAATCTTTAACTGGATGATTTGGTCCACGATGCCCATATTTCAATTTAGCTGACTGAAAACCATGCGCTAAGGCCATTAATTGATGTCCTAAACAAATTCCAAAAATTGGCAAATCTGTTTTCACCAAATCTTTTATTACTTCGATTTCTTCTCGGCAAGTTTGTGGATCACCCGGTCCGTTTGACAACAAAATTCCATCTGGTCTTAGTTGCAAAATTTTATTCGCTGATGTATTAGATGGACAAACCGTTACTCCAATTCCTCTTTTCAAAAGAGAATTTACAATGTTATGTTTAAAACCATAATCTATTAAAACGATTTGTTTTTCATTGGATTTCCCATAAGTCATAAATTGCTTAGTTGTTACTTGTCTTACTACATGCCCCACTTCATAATCTCTTATCTTTTTCATAATTTCTGGCATATTGCTAATATCAGAAGTAACATAACCTTTCATTGTGCCTGACTCTCGCAAAATTCTAGTCAATTTTCTAGTATTCATATTGGTAAGCCCTGGAATTTTATAATCTCTTAGAAATTTATTCAAATTGCCTTCTTTTCTAAAATTGCTATCAAACTCAGCAAGTTCATGAATAAAGACCGCTTTTGCCCAAATATCTTCAGATTCAAAATCTTCTGGAATTACTCCATAATTTCCAATTAATGGATAAGTCATAACAATTCCTTGTCCTGCATAAGAAGGATCTGTAAAAGTCTCTAAATAACCTGCCATCCCTGTATTAAAAACCACCTCGCATGCTGTGTCAACTGCTGTTGCTCCAATTCTTTCTCCTTCAAAAATTTCGCCATTTTCTAGTACTAAATATCCAACCATTTTCTTCATCCTCTCCTATAATATCGTTTGATAAACAAACAAGTATGACATAGCAGACAAATCAAAAAAGAAAAGGCACATACACCTATATATAGCCACGTTTTTTGATGCCATCTAACATAGTCAGACAAAGTTTATTTTTCAAAACTTGCAAAAATAAAACACTAAATCGCCAAATCTAGTGTTTTATAAAAATTACTATTCAATAAAAAAGGAAATGCTTTACCAATCATAGCTTTCTTTCTATGATTAATTAGCACTAT
>CATLEX010000015.1 GCA_949927455.1 uncultured Clostridia bacterium | reverse complement strand
TAGAAAGATATAGTAATTTAACTGCTGCAAATAGTGAAAAGAAAATTTTTAAAGAACTAATAATTAAAAACTATTAATTATGATGTTGAAAAATAAGTAGTTGAAGTGTAATTAAAAACGTTATACAATATAATATTATAAAAATATCTTGGAGGTATCTTTATGAAGTATCAAAAAAATAGACTAATTTATACAATATTTTCTAAAGAAGAAATAAAAAAAATGGACTTGCAAAAAAATAAAGAATGCTATATAATAAAAAGAAAAGTGAAAAAGAGCCAAAAAGATGAATTACATTGAAATTACATTGAAAAAATGAAAATCGAATGTTATATTTAGTAAATAGAGGGTTTTTAAGATTTGTAAAACCGGCTGGAAGCTCCAAAAAGCAGTATTTTAAAATAGCAAAAACCTTGAAAAATCAAGGTTTTATTTTTTCTGTTTCGAAAATTAGATAAGAATTTTATTGAATAAGATATTATTTTTTCCAAATACTATAATTATATTATATTTAGGAGGGAAAAATGCCAAACAATAAAATTGATTTTTCAGAAATTTTAAAAGTTGATTTAGATAAAACAAATCCACCTCGAATATTATCTTCAAGCAGAGATGTTTATACTTGTTTAAAACTTATGGGAGATACAGCAAAAGTTCAGAGCTTTTTATTGGCGGCAAGTCAACAAGAAGTAGATGGTAAGAAAATTTCTATGGATAAATCGATGAACTATTTTTATGCGATAAATGCACAACTTGGTAATGCTGAATATGATTTTAGAAAAGAAAAAATTGGTGACAATGAATTTAATAATAGAATGAATGAAGCATGTGAAAGTCAACATTTGAATTTTGATTATTTAATGGAGATTACAGAGAAAATAGGTTTATTGGAAAAACAACCAAATCGAGATGCAAGTATAAAATTAGCGCAAGAAATAGAAAAGAGTATTATTGAAGAACGTGAAAAAAGAATGAATGTAGAAAGGGAAAAGGCGGAGGAATAAATAAGGAATTAATATAAAGAGCTGTAAGGCGGTTAGCATTGAATAGGCTAATCGTCTATTTTATTATCAAAAGGAATGGTTGATAAAAACTTGTTTTTATGATATATATATAATTAGTAAATAATAAATTATAAGGATGGATAAAAGTTGAATAAAGAAAAAAGTTTTCAAATAATTGTTGGACTAGCAATCATAGCCGATTTAATATTTTTCGTAAGTTTATTATATAGTAATAATAAGCTAAGAAAAGAAATAGCATATTTGAAACATAATAATATAGAGTTACAAGATTGTTTTGCACAACAAAGCGAAAGAATAACTAATATTGAAGTCAAAATTAATCAAGTAATTGAACCATGTGTTAATGAAATAAGAGAGCAAAAAAAGATTGAAAGTGATCCATATTATAAAGCAGTCAATGATTTGGATAATACAATATTTTTAACAGATTTTGAAAAGTATGTGCCAAACAGTAATGATGTAAAAATTACAGAGCAAGAGGCTAGGAAGATTGCTTAAAAGGGATTTGAAGAATCAAAAAGGATTGCTTCAGAGGGAACGGATGACATTTCTTCAGAAACCATAAAAATGGAAGAAGTTTTTGCCAATAATTATTTTACAAGATATTACTATCAAGGAAATGAAGTTTATGATAAGATAAAGAGAAATTGTTATGTAGTTCAAAGAGAAAATGATATGGGATGTGGAGTTACGATTTATGTTGATGCAACAACGGGATTGATAATTGCAGGCAGAGCATTTGGAGACTAGACGAAAATTATAGAATAAAAGAGTAATATAAAGACTATAAATAATATAGCAATAGTAAATGTTAATAAAATAAAACATAATGGGGAGGAAAAATGATGTCAGTTAAATTAAATGAAAATGAAGAGATTGTAAAACTCGTGCAAGAAGGTTTAAAAAAGACAGGTGGATATTGTCCCTGCCGAATAGAAAAAAGCAAAGATACAAAATGTATGTGTAAGGAATTTCGTGAACAAATTAAAGACCCTAATTTTGAAGGATATTGTCATTGTTTGCTTTATTATAAGTCAAATTAGTAAAATAAAGAGGAGGATAATTACAATGGAAATAAAATTTGAAAATAGTATAAGTGCAAAAGAATATAATGAGCTAAGAGAGAAAATTGGCTGGAAAGCGCATGATATAAAGCGAGTAGAAAAAGCGATTGCTAGTAGTAAATTTGTAAAAAAAGTTATAGTAAATAATGAAATAATTGGAATGGCAAGAGTAATTACTGATGGAATTTACGCTTTTGTGGTAGATGTAATTATTAGTCCAAATTATCAAAATCAAGGAATTGGCAAAAAGTTAGTTCAAGAATTGTTACAGGAAATAGAGAAAAATATGAATGAGGGGGAGACAATGAGTGTTAGCTTAATTTCAATGGCAGGAAAAGAGGAATTTTATGAAAAATGTGGTTTTCATAAGATTCCATATGAATATACAGGATATGGAATGAGAAAAGTAATTGAGAAATAGGAGAAATTTGTATGATAAAACCAGAGAGGTTGAGAAAAGGCGATAAAGTGGCAATTGTAAGTTTGTCAAATGGAATGCTAGGAGAAAAAGAATATTTGCACAAATATGAATTGGGAAAAAAGAGGCTTGAAGAAAAGTTTGGATTAAAAGTGATAGAAATGCCAAATTGTTTGAAAGGAGAAAAATATTTATATGAACATCCAGAAAAAAGAGCAGAAGATTTAATGACAGCATTTCAAGACAAAAGCATAAAAGCGATTATTTGTGCCATTGGTGGAGATGACACAATTCGTTTACTACCATATATTAATTATGAAATTATCCGAAATAACCCAAAAATATTTACAGGATTTTCAGATACAACAGCCAATCATTTTATGCTATACAAAGCAGGCATTGTGTCTTATTATGGACCAGCCTTGATACCTGATTTTGCAGAATATACAGATATGTATGAATATACAGAAAATGCGATTCGAGAATTGTGGTTCGAGGCAAGGGAAAATTTTGAAATTAAAAAATGTAATTACTGGACAAATGAGCATGGCAAAGAATGGTGGAATGGAACTAAGATGAATAGTCAAAAAACAAGATTAAAAGATGAAAAGGGTTATGAAATTGTGCAAGGATATGGGAAAGTGCAAGGTCAATTGTTGGGTGGATGTTTGGACGCATTTTTAATTTATAATGGAACAGAAGTGTGGCCAAGCTTAAAAGAATGGAAAAATAAGATTTTATTTTTTGAGACAAGTGAAAATATGCCAGAACCATATTTGGTGGAATATTATTTAAGAAATTTAGGAGCACAGGGAATTTTTGATGTGGTAAAAGGAATTATAGTGGGAAAGCCAAGAGCGGAAAAATATTATGAAGAATATAAAGAAGTTTATCGAAAAATTTTGAAGGAATTTAATAGAGAAGATATGCCAGTTTTGTATAATGCAAATTTTGGGCATAGTTGTCCAATTGGAATTATTCCATATGGAATTGAGTGCGAGTTAGATGTAGAAAATAAAAAAATAACTTTGCTAGAAGCTGTGGTTTCATAGGGAGTTAGGAAAGTGGAAAATGTATGGAGTTTGATTTAAAATTAGTTTTTCCAACAGAAGAGTATAAAAAGCAAGTGCAGGAATATTTGCAAGAACATTTTGATAATCATGAATATGAGCTAAATGGAGATGGTGGCTTAGATACGATAAAAAATTTTGACAAATGGCTAGAAAAGATAAAAAATGATGTATCAGAAAAAACAGTAGAAAAGGGAAGAGTTCCAGCCACTTTATTTTTGGCTGTGAGAAAGTCAGATAACAAAGTAGTTGGAATGCTTCAAATTAGACATTACTTAAATGAAAGTTTGCTGAAAAATGGAGGACATATTGGTGATGGTGTGCGACCTTCTCAAAGGCGAAAAGGTTATGCCACGCAAATGATTAGGTTGGCGCTTGAGGAATGTAAAAAATTAGGTATTCAAAGAGTGTTAATGGTGTGTTATAAAGATAACATTGGTTCTAGAAAAAGTATTTTGAGAAATGGAGGAATTTTAGAAAACGAACTTCCAGCAGAAAATAATAGAATTGACCAACGTTATTGGATTAGTTTGAAAAAACGTTTTGCCAATTATATTAGTGAAGCAGAAGATGTTTTGGAGATAAAACAAAAGATTAAATCAATTAAAGAAAAAGATTTTTCAGGCGATATTTATTTGAATGAGTTTGTTAAAATGTCAAGTCCAGCTTTTCTCGAAAATGGTTTGTGTGTCCGAGACAACAATTATAAATGGTTGCAGTTTTATGATGATACTTCAAAGATTTGTTTGACCACAATTTACGATGAGAAAAATGAAATTGTGGAGTGGTATTTTGATATTGCAAGAGAAATTGGGAAAGAAAATGACGTTCCTTATGAAGACGATTTGTATTTGGATGTTGTGTTAAAACCAAATGGAGAGGTTACTTTGTTAGATGAAGATGAACTAAAAGAGGCATTTGAGCGAATGGAAATGACGAAACAAGAATTTGACAAAGTTTATGAAATAGCGAAAAATTTAATGAAAAAACTGCAAGGAAACCAAGAAAAAGTGAAAAATTTTACAGATAAATATTTGCAAAAAATGTTAGAATAAAGGAGGAAACTTAAATGCCTAAATTTGTATTAATTGTTGGACCACAGGCAGTTGGAAAAATGACAGTAGGTCAAGAACTTGCTAAATTGATTGACTATAAGTTATTTTATAATCACATGACCATTGAAATGATACGATTAATTTTTGATTATGACAGAGAGATTTATCATAAGATGAATGAAAAAATAAGATATGAAGTTTTTAAAGAATTTTCAAAAAGCAATCAAAAAGGAATTATTTTTACAGGTTGTTTTGATTTTGGAAATGAACTTGAAAAAGAAAAAGCGGAAACTG
Source organism: uncultured Clostridia bacterium (assembly GCA_949927455.1). Classification (GTDB taxonomy): domain Bacteria; phylum Bacillota; class Clostridia; order TANB77; family CAG-508; genus Scatovivens. The sequence continues at coordinate 22,260 of CATLEX010000015.1, read as the reverse complement.
GAAGATGGATGAATTTATTTGAAGAAACGTATGTGATAGAGTTAGAAACTACTTTAGAAGAACGATTACGTCGTAATAAAACGGAAAATCGTTTGCAACATAAGCCATCAAAAAGAGATTTGGAATGGAGTGAAAATGAGTTGTTAAAATCATTAGAAAAACATAAACTCAATTCAGAAGCAGGAGAAGGAGAAAAGATATTTAAGAATTATTTGAAAATTAATAACACTAATTTTTCGCCTGAAGAAGTTGCAAAAATGATACAAGAAAAATTTGATTTGTAGGAGGAAATATGGAAGTAGCAATAGATGTGCCAAAAGCAGAAGATTTTGAAGTTGTCAATCAATTAGCAAAACAAGTACATAGTTTGCACGTAGAATGGAGACCAGATTTATTTTTGGATGTAAAGCAAGTAATTACGCAAGAATATTTTGAAGAAATGTTGCTAAATAAAAACATTGTTGTTGCAAAAAGGCAAGAGAAAATTGTGGGATACATGACTTTTAGTATTTCAGAAAAAAATCATCATGGAGTAAGGTTCCGAAAATATTTCAAAATTGATGCAATTTGTGTGGACGAGAAAAATAGGGGAATTGGAGCTGGAACAGAATTACTAAAGTATGCAAAAGAAAAAGCAAAAGAGAATGGTTGTACAGATTTGGATTTAACAGTAAATGAAGAAAATGAAAATGCGATTAAAATGTATCAGAAATTTGGGTTTAAAGTAAGAAGTATAGCGTATTCAATGAAAATATAGTTTTGAGGAGGAGAAAAAAATGAAATATTTTAAAAAGTTAGTAGGAGAAAATATTTATTTGTCGCCACTAAATATGGAAGATGCAGAAAAATATGTAGAATGGTTTTGCGATTTTTCTATGACAGACGGCTTAGGAACAAGCGCTAATCTTATGACCATTGAGTCAGAAAAAGAATGGTTAGAAAAAACAATCAAAAATAACGATTTTCATTTTGCGATTGTGAATTTAGAAAATGATCAATTAATTGGCACTTGTGGTTTTAACGAGATAAGCCATCAAAATAGAATTGGAACAGTTGGGATTTTTTTAGGAAATGAAGAAAATCGAAGTCATGGTTTAGGAACTGAGGCTTTACGTTTAATGTTAGATTATGGTTTCCATTATTTGAACTTGAATAACATTATGCTAAATGTAAAATCTTTTAATGAAAGAGCAATTAACTGTTATAAGAAAGTTGGTTTTAAAGAATGTGGCAGAAGGCGCCAAAGTTATTTCTTAAATGGTAAATATTATGATGATGTACAAATGGATATTTTGGCAGAAGAGTTTTCGGAAAGTTATATCAAAAATAAAAATGTGTAAAATTGGAATAGAAAAATCATATATTTTAATTAAAAAGGCACAAATTTTGTGCTTTTTTGAAATTGCTGTAAAAATGCTTAAAAAATCGTTTAAGCGACTTTTAGGCTCAAATGATAGTTATGTCTACTTTTTTTGAAAAATGTCTTGTAGAGGCTCCTACAAGAGATTTTTTAAAAATCAGTTTTCTGATAGTATAATTTTTTATACCCTTAATAAATCAGTAAAAATACTTTAAAGAGATTTTATCAAGAAAATAGTCATTTATCTTTGATTTTTCGAAAACATGTCTTAAAATAGACGTTAGAAAAGGTGTTTTTGCTTTGAAAGTAAGAGTGAAAAAACTTTACTTGTGCAAAAGATTGTGGTAAAATATCAATAAAAAGGTGAAAAATAAATGGAAAATAGTTTTGTATATCAATATGAAAAAAATATTGATAAAATGCAATTAGTGAATTTATTTGGGTCAGTTGGTTGGAAAACAGCAGAATATCCAAATCGTTTATATCTGGCAATCAAAAATAGTGATTATGTTATGACTGTTTGGGAAAAAGAGAAGTTGATAGGACTGATTTCAGCGATTAGTGATGGCTATATTAATGTTTTTATTACATATTTGTTGGTTCATCCAGATTATCAAAAAAGAGGATTAGGAAAAATTATGATGCAAGATTTTTTGAAAAAATTTGATGGTTTTGGAAGAAGAATTTTAACAACCGAATTAGATAAAGAAGAATTTTATAAAAAATCAGGATTTTCGATAGACGGAATTGCTATGTTTAATATAAATTGGAAAGAGGATTTACCAAATGGATAAACCAATTAGAAAAGCTGCCAAATGTTATTTAGTGCAAGATAACAAAGTGGTTGTTACACAATATAAAAAAGGAAATAAGAAGCAAGGTTTTTATGATATTCCAGGTGGAAAAATGGAAGAAAACGAGACATCAGAGCAAGCGGCAATTCGTGAAATGAAAGAGGAAACAGGAATACTTGTTAGAAATCTAAAACAGAAAGGCAAAATGACAATTGAATATCCAGATCGAATTTTTAGTTTTATTGTATTTTTGGCGAAGGAATATGAGGGAGAGCCACAAGAATTTGTAGAAAATACAGCAGAATGGATGGAGATTGATAGTTTATTAAAACAAGAAAAAATTTTATCCAATAGCATGATTTTAGATCGATTTTTTAGAAAGGGTTTGCTAGACGAAAATTTTGGATTTACAATGCACATTTTGGTAGATGAACAGGAGAATATTTTAGGTATGAATTTTAATTTGGAGGGAAAAAATGAGTGAAGTTATAGAAAAAATAAAACAAGAATTGCTACAAAGATGTGAAAAATCAAAACAAAAAGATGGCTATGATTTTTGGAATGAACATATTAAATTTGTGGTGCAACATGCAGTAGAATTGGCTGAAAAATATGATGCAGATATTGAGGTTGTGGAACTTGGTGCGCTTTTGCATGATATTGCAATGCCATCGGAATATGGACCAAGAGAAGAGCATCATATTTATGGAGCAGAAATTGCAGAGGAATTATTGACGAAATTGAATTATCCAAAGGATAGAATGGAGCAAGTTAAAAATTGTGTGTTAAACCATAGAGGAAGCAAAGATAAACCACGAAACACTGTTGAAGAGCAATGTGTTGCAGATGCAGATGTGATGGCTCATTTTGATAATATTCCAATTTTGTTTGCACTTGCTTATCGAGAAATGCGCTTATCAGAGTCAGAAGGCAAGGAATTTGTCAGAAAAAAGTTAGAAAGAGATTATGGCAAATTAAGTCCAAGAACAAGAGAAGTTTTAAAAGATAGATATGAAAATATAATTCATGTATTATTTGTGAATTAGAAAAGAAGATAAAAAGAGTATATCAGTTTTTGATATACTCTTAAAATTAAATTTAATATTGTCTACCCCAAACGACCATTGTATCTGCCTTTTTACCACAGATTGGGCACATATCTGCCAAATGTTCTTGCTCAAAAGGAATACATCTTGAATGTGCACCAGTTGCTTCTTTGATTTTATCTTCACAAGCAACATCGCCACACCACATTGTTTTGATGTAACCTTGATTTGTTTCAAGATTTTGTAAAATTTCATCCAAGCTATAAGCCACAGAAGTTTTTGCTTTGCGACGCTCCAAACATTCATCATACATGTTTTTCTGAATATTTTGTAAAAGTTCACTTAGGCGATTTTCTAAGTTTTCTAATGAAACAGTTTCTTTTTCCATGGTATCACGTCTGACTAAAATACATTCCCCATTTTCAATATCACGAGGACCAATTTCCATTCTGACAGGAACACCACGCATTTCCCAATCATTGAATTTGAAACCAGGCGAACAATGATCTCGATCATCCAATTTAACTCTAAAAGATTTTGATAATGTACTTTTTAATTGATTAGCAGTCTCTAACACGCCTTCTTTATGTTGTGCGATTGGAACAATGACAACTTGAATTGGTGCTACTTTTGGTGGCAACTTCAAGCCACGATTATCACCATGAGCCATAATAATTCCACCAATTAATCTTGTACTAATTCCCCAAGAAGTTGTATAACCGAATTCGTCTTGTGATTCACGATTTTGAAATTTAATATCAAAAGGTTTTGAAAAGTTTTGCCCTAAATAATGTGAAGTTCCTGCTTGCAAAGCACGACCATCATGCATTAAACATTCAACTGTATAAGTAGATATGGCGCCTGCAAATTTTTCTTTTTCTGTTTTTTGTCCTTTCAAAACTGGAATAGCAAGCAAATTTTCAATTACATCGGCATAGATTTCAAGCATCATTAAGGTTCTTTCCTGTGCCTCTTTTGCTGTTTCGTGAACTGTGTGTCCTTCTTGCCATAAGAATTCTCTTGAACGGAGAAATGGACGTGTTTCTTTTTCCCAACGTAAAACATTGCACCATTGGTTCCCCAAAACAGGTAAATCACGCCACGAATGAATCCATTTTGAATACATCGTTGAAATAATTGTTTCCGAAGTAGGACGAATGCACAATTTTTCTTCTAATTCTTCTTCACCACCAATTGTAACCCAAGCAACTTCTGGTGCAAAACCTTCCACATGGCTTTTTTCTTTATTTAGCAAGCTTTCTGGGATTAGCAAAGGCATAGCAAAATTCTGAATCCCAACTTCCTTAAATTTTTTATCTGTGTAATTTTGAATATTTTCCCAAATGGCATAACCATAAGGGCGAATGGTAATACAGCCTTTTGTTTCTGCATAATCAGCAAGTTCTGCTTTTAAAACAACGTCTGTGTACCACTGTGTAAAATTTTCTTCTATATTTGTAATTTCTTTTACAAAATTATCTTTTCCCATCATTTAACCTCCAATTTTCATATAATAGGAAATATTTCCAAATTTCCTAAATTTCGTTTTCATGTATTTCGTCAGTTACCCTTTCGGGCATTGGAGCCTCCATTATTTCATCAATCACGATTTGTTCGTTTTCATCTAATTTATAACGTGGTAGTTCAGGGAGTTCCTCTAAACTTGCGATACCAAACATTTTCAAAAAATTATCTGTGATTTGATAAGCTGTTGGACGTCCAGGAGCATCTAACTTTCCAGCAGATTCAATTAGCTCAAATTCCAACAATTTATAAATTGGTCCATCAGAACTAACGCCACGAATATTCTCAATTTGTGAACGTGTGATTTTAGGATTATACGCAATAATGGATAACACTTCTAATGCTGCGCCAGATAAAGTAGGCTTAATTCGGTTATCTAACAAAGGATACACATATTCATAATATTCTTTTTTTGTCACAAGTTGATAACTCTCATTTACTTTTATCAGTTCAATTCCGCTTTCTTCAGACGCATATTTCTGCATCATAATGTTGATTATTTCTTTGACTTCATCTTCGTTTTTCTCCAAAGCAGACATCAAACTTTTTATTGTGACTTCTTTGCCATTAGCAAATAGCATTGCTTCAATAATGGCTTGTTCTTTTTTATACTCCATCTTCAAAATCCTTCCAATTGTAACTATTATTGCATAAAATAAGGAAAATGTCAAATTTACACACGCAATTTTTTGATTTCCTTTGCTTCCGAATACAACTTGTTAATATGAGCTTTTCGTATTTCATAAGCCTTTTTTAGTTCTTCTAGAACAATGGGGATTTTCTCTACTGTTTCATTGCCATTTAAACAATATTTTGCACTTTGCCTAAAATATTCTTTTTTTTCAAGATTTGATGTTTTTTCCATTTTTTCATAATACTTGTGTGCTTCTTGCAAACGTTTAATCTCAGATTGCAAAAAATCCAAATAATCAGAACGCACAGAAATTTCATATTCAGTATCGTCTAAAACTACTTTTAATAAAGCTTTTACAATTTTTCGATCAACTTTTCCAACTTTTAAACCTGAAATAGTAGGCTTGCTGTGGTCGATTAAAATATTTAAAGTTTCGATAATACCAACATGAGTTTTATATTGACGTTTTGCAGTAATTGCTTCAAATTCGTCAGCCACACGAATGATTTGTGCTTCATAAGGAATTTGCTTTTCGGTTACTCCATTTGGGTAACCAGTACCATCTAGGCTTTCATGATGATACAAGGCGCCAGCTGCATAAGGACGAAGTTGCAAATCCTTCATGCACATATTATTTCCAATGGTTGTATGAGTTTTCATGATGTTGTATTCTTCGTCTGTTAAGGCTGAAGTTTTTTGTAAAATGGCTGGCGGAATAAACAGCTTTCCTAAGTCGTGAATATAAGCGCATGTTGTGCAATAAATGGTAAAACCTTTATCCAAATGTAAATGTTCGCATAGTCTGCAAGTAATAGAAGCAACATTTTCAGAATGCCTACGTGTAAACGCATCAAGGCTGTCTAGCATTTTTAGTTGGTATCTAAATTTTTCATTTAAGTTATAGGATTTTATGTTGGTAGAATCATAAAAATCAAAATTTTCAGTTTTCATATTTATCTCCTTTGTAACATTGTTATTTTATATCTAAAAAAAAAGTAGGTCAAGCAAAAGTAGTAAAATTTTCCAAATAACCTTGCATTTTTCAAAATATTTATATATAATATGACTATAATATGGAAGAAAAGAGGAAAAATATGGAAAGACAAGATGGAACAATAATTGAAAGAAACATTGAAAAAGAAATGAAAGATGCTTACATTGATTATGCCATGAGTGTTATCGTTGCACGTGCTTTACCAGATGTGCGTGATGGGTTAAAACCAGTACATAGAAGAATTTTGTACTCAATGCACGAAGATGGTATTACATCAGACAAGCCATACAGAAAATGCGCGAACACAGTTGGTTCTGTTTTAGGAAGATATCATCCTCATGGGGATGCTTCTGTGTATGATGCTATGGTTCGTTTAGCACAAGATTTTTCAATGCGATATATGTTAATTGATGGACATGGAAATTTTGGTTCAATTGATGGTGATAGTCCAGCTGCCATGAGGTATACAGAAGCCAGAATGGCTAAAATCTCAGAAGAAATGCTTGCTGATATTGAAAAAAACACAGTCAATTTTGAGCCAAACTATGACGATAGATTACAAGAACCAAGTGTTTTGCCAACAAAAGTACCTGCTTTATTAATCAATGGTTCATCTGGAATTGCGGTTGGTATGGCAACCAATATACCACCACATAATTTAACAGAGATTATCAATGGATTAATTAAGATTATTGAAAGTGATGATGTTACAGATGAAGAATTAATGGGAATTATCAAAGGACCAGATTTTCCAACAGGGGCAACCATTTTAGGAAGAGATGGAATTAAACAAGCTTACACAACTGGGCGTGGAAAAGTTATGATGAGAGCTGAAACTGAAATTGAAGAAATGTCAGGAAACAGACAAAGAATTATTGTGAATTCTTTGCCATATCAGGTTAATAAAGCAAGGTTAATTGAAAATATAGCAGCACTTGCAAGAGACAAAAAAGTAGAAGGAATTTCAGATATTCGTGATGAGTCTGACCGTGAAGAAAAAGTTAGAATTGTCATTGAACTAAAAAGAGATGCAAGACCACAAGTTACTTTAAATCAATTATACAAGCATACAGCTTTGCAAGAATCTTTTGGAATTATTATGCTTGCTTTGGTTGATGGAGAACCAAAAATCTTGACTTTAAGACAATGTTTAGATGAATTTTTGAAACATCGAAGAGAAGTTGTACTTCGTAGAACGAAATTTGAATTAGACAAAGCAGAAGCAAGAGCCCATATTTTAGAAGGTTTGAGAATTGCGATTGATAATATTGACGAGGTTATTGAAACCATTCGTTCTTCTTATGATGACGCTAAAGAAAAATTAATGGAACGCTTTGGACTTACTGATATTCAAGCACAAGCGATTTTGGATATGCAATTGAAGAGATTATCAGGTTTGCAACGTGAAAAAATTGAAGAAGAATATAACGAGCTTATGAAACTGATTGCCTATTATAAAGATGTTTTGGCAAGTGAGAGTTTAGTTTTTGATATTATTAAAACAGAATTACTTGAAATTAAAGAGAAATTTGGTGACGAAAGATTAACCAAAATTGTGGCAGCAGAAGGCGAATTTGAAGTAGAAGATTTAATTAAAGAAGAGCAAACTGTTGTTGCTTTAACTAATTTTGGCTATATTAAAAGAGTACCAGTTGATACGTATAAGAGCCAAAAAAGAGGTGGAAAAGGTATTTTAGGAATGACAACAAGAGAAGAAGATTTTGTGAAAGAAATTTTCACAACTTCAACACATGATACCATTTTATTCTTCACCAATACTGGAAAAATGTATAGACTTCGTGGATATGAAGTACCAGAGGCAGGAAGAACAGCAAAAGGAACAGCCATTGTAAACTTGCTAAATTTAGAAGCAGGCGAAAAAGTTTCTGCTATGATTCCAATTCAAAATTTTGCAGAAGGTAAATATATTCTAATGGCAACCAAAAATGGAATGATTAAGAAAACAGCCTTAAAGGAATATGATACAAGCAGAAGAGCTGGTTTAGTTGGCATTAATTTGAAAGAAGAGGATCGATTGATTGATGTTCGCCTAACTGATGGAGAAGATAATGTGGTTCTTGTTACAAGAAAAGGTCAAAGTATTACATTTGACGAAAAAGACGTTAGACCGCTTGGTAGAGGTGCACAAGGTGTTATGGGAATGCGTTTAGATGAGACAGACGAAGTCATTGGAATGGAGCCAATTGTCAGAGGTGGAAAGGCAACTTTACTTGCCATTACAGAAAATGGTTTTGGAAAAAGAACAGATTTAGAAGAATATCGTGTTCAAAACCGAGGTGGAAAAGGTGTTACTACCTATAAAGTAACGCCAAAAACAGGTGACATTGTGGGAATTAGAATTGTTAATGGCGATGAAGATGTGATGTTAATTACAGATACAGGAACGATTATTCGTCTAAAAGTTGCAGAAATTAGTATTCTTGGAAGATCAACACAAGGCGTGACTTTAATGCGAACCAATGATGGAAAGGTAGTAAGCATTACAACTTTGGAGCCTGAAGAAGAGGAAGAGAAATAAATATATTATAGCAAAACTGAAGTTTCTACTTCAGTTTTTTGCTGTAATACTATATTTTCCTGAAAGAAGAACAATTTTTGACATAATTTAAGTAAAAAAGATAATTTTTTGAAAAATTTAACAAAAAATTTACATAAAGTATTGCAATTGTTTTTTTTTAATGGTATAATTATAATATAATGATATAATTGTGTGAGTAGGAGGAAAATTTTTATGGATAAAATGGAAATAGAGAAGTACAAAAGACAATTGGCAGAAATTGAAAGCCAATTAACTGACGAAGATATAAAACAAATGACGAAAGAAGAGATTGAAGAATATGTAGTTTTAGTTTCTAAAATCAAAGCTAGATTAGAAATTTTAGAAAATTTGTAAAAAATTTAAAAACCAATGCAAGCATTGGTTACTTAGGATGTAATAAAATTCTTAAGTGAATTTGAAAGGAGAAAAGTATGGTAAATTTACAAGCAAGTAAAGATATGCTAGATAGCATTTTAAAAGATTTAAGTTCAGAAATAGTAAATCAAGTTAGAGCAAAAAGGGGAAATCAAGCTGCAATTCAAAATCTTTTAAATCAAATTGATGAAACAATCATGTTTGAAGTAGGCAACATGGTAAACACTAACGAGCAAGCAGATAAAGAAGCAATTCAAGATTGGATTGAAAATGCCAATCAAAAAAGTAGGGAAATGTTGGACAGATATAAAGGTAGAAACTCAAGTGTAGACAAAATTTTAAATAATTCTAAGAGAACTTTTAATCGAAATCAAAGTAATACTGTCTTGAAAGAAATGAAACAAGTGGAAGAAGATAACAAAGAAGAAAATGCAGGTAATAATGGTGCTTATAAAAGAGAAGATTTTAAGACAAGATATGAAAAAAATGAAAATGCAATTAAAAAAGCACAAGAAATGGCTAAAAAAAGAGAAACTTTCGATTCAATCAAAGGAGGAAGAAGTAATTCTCAAATTATAGATGATTTTACACAAATTGTTGGAAAAGATGCAGCATCGGATGAGTTTTACGGAGTGTGGAAAGAGAGAACAGAGAATTTACAAGAATTAGAGAATTATGATTTTAGATCTGAAATGAAAACCTTGCAAAGAAGATTGTCAACTACAACAAGTGATGTGATTACACCAACATTGACGAATAGTTTTAAAACATTGCAAGATAAATTGAGTAAAATTGATTTTGATGCTTCTTATAATAGTAGTTTGAATGCTACTACGAAACAAAAATATGAGGATATTTTAGCAATTGATAGAAATTTGAAAGGTGTAAGTAAAGACGATTTAAGAAAAGTAATAAATGCAATTGTACCAGATGATATTAATAGATTAGAAAGAGATGTACAAGAAATTTCAAATCCTAATGATTTGAAAAATACAATTAATACAAATCTATTACATGAAATTCAAACTAATAATTTATTTGAGTTATTTCCAGAAGATAGAGATAAAATTGAGGAAATTGTAAATGATAACAGGAAAAATTCTAGTGAGAAATCTACTGCATTAGAGGCAATTTTTAAAGAAGAAAGAAAAGCTTTAACTGAAGTTATGAACACGTCAGTAGAGGCTGAAAAACGCAAATTAACAGAAGCAAGACTTAGAAAAAGGGATTTAGACCAAGAGAAAGTTCAAGAAGAAAGTTATGAAGCTGCTGAAAAAGAGTATAATGAATTTAAAGACGTAAAAGAAATGGCTGAAACAGAATTAGGCAATTTATCTACTGAAGTAGGTGATTTAAAAGAAGAAGTAGATAATTTATATGAAGATGCTTATGCATCGAGGGAACAATTTATTAGATTATCAGAGGAATTAGCTTATGATGACGAAGCAAGAAGACAATTAGCAGAAGCACAGGCAGCAAGACAAGCAGCTGTTGACCCAACGAAACTAGATTTGGAAGATTTAGGTTTTTCAAAAGAATTTCAACTAAAAGATGAAAGAGGAAGTGGATTTGTTACAAAAAATTATAATTTTGTAGAAGAGTATTTAACAGCAAGAGATGGACGAAGAGGTGATGGAGATAATTTAGTTGATAAAATATACAAACAATTGAAAGCGGATAGTAATTTTGCAAGTGTAGCAGAAAAACTAGAAGAGTTGGACTCTAACTCTCTTGAAGAAGTAAGACATCCTAGACTTTCTAAAATTTGGGCGAGAGTGCGTAGTATAGTACCAATTTTAAAGAATAGACCTAGCAATAGAGAAAAAGATGTTGAGAGAGCTTTAAAGCAGGAGATTGAAAAAAGAATTCAAACTCTTAGACATGATTATGAAAATCCTACAAATGCACCTGTACCAGATATAGATATAATGTCTGAGCAAGATCGTTTGGAACTGGAAAGAGCATATGAAGCACAGCGTGAAATTACTATAGATAAAGTACAACGACATAATGAAAAAAAAGAAGAATATAATAGAAAAAATGATGACTTGGTAGAACAAGCTACAATATATGATAGAGATATTAAAGATAAATACACTACTAGAAAACAAGCATTTGAAGATAGCTTGAAAGTTAAGGTTGAAAATGATGGAAAATATCAATCAAATGTTAACAGAGCAATTTATGAAACTGTAAGAAATGGTCAAAGAGTAAATCCAAAAGATGTTAAAGAAGAGGCAGAAGGAATGGACAGAGAGGATTAATTGCAAAATTATACATAAAAGGAGCAAATTGAATTTGCTCCTTTTGCTATATATAATAAATTTCTTTTATTTTAACTTGTTTTACATTTTCGAAATCTCAAATCATCCCCAAAAAATCGCAAAATTCGGTAGTGACCTGCAATTCGAGAGGAAATTCTAGTCGTATAAATTTTTTCGATTTCGTCAGGTCGTAAGTTTGTTGAAATAATGGTTTTTGTAATTTTGTTGTTTTGGTTCAGTAGGCGAGTATTGATAATGGTAAACAATTCAGTTAAATATAAATCATTAGCACGCTCAGTTCCAAGATCGTCGATAATTAATAAATCAGCTGTTAAAATATTAGTTGGAAGGTCAAAGTTTGAATTTTCTTTGTGAAATTTGGCATCAAGCAATTCGTCAAACATCACGGGAGCTGTTTGGTATAAAACGGTTTTGCCTTTTTGCAAAAATTCATTGGCAATACAGTTACTTAAAAACGTTTTACCAAGCCCAGTATTTCCAGTAAATAAGAGGTTTTTTTCTTCTGGGTCGTCAAAATTTTTGATAAAATTTTCACATTTTTCTTTAATAGTTTCCATATTTTCTTTTGGAGAAAGCTTGGATTTGTAAGCTTCCACATTTTTTTCGTTGGAAAAAAGATTGGAATTGAATTTTGAAAAATTCTCTTTCTTCAAGTTTCCGAGCATTTGATTTATTATAATAACTGTCAAAGATTTTTTGTTTTAAACAAGCACAAATTTCAAGATTTCCATCTTTTTGAGCATAGCCAGTATCTTTGCAGGTTTTACATTCAAAATGTGGTTTTAAGTAATTGCTATCTTTGACTAATTCTTTGATAAATTTATTTTTTTCTTTCATTAAAGAATTTGATTTCTTTTTTAAATCGTCTAACAATTTTTTATGTTCAAGGGTATCTTTGGAATTTAGAACTGCTTGTGTGGTTTCAATGGAAAGTTTGGCAAGTTCATTATCAATTTCGGATAATTTCGGATTAACAGAAAGCAAATCACGTTTTCTATTTTCTGCATCTAAAATGGCTTGATTTCTCTTGATTTCATAATCTTTTAAAAGTTGTTTCATAATATAATCCATAATTTGTCCTTTCTATTAGTTATCGTACAAAGCTTCCCAGTTGTCGAAAGTGCTTTGTGTGTATTCCAATTCTAATTTTTTTACTTGTTTTACTTTTTTTTCTTTGGTTTTTGTAGAATTTAAGTAGTGATTGATGTCTTCGACTGTGGTAAGTTCTTTTTCGTGCCAATCTGACAAAAGTGTGTCAATATATTTAAAATTGATATTACTTTTATTGGATGCTTTTTTAAGTGCAATTTCAATAATTTTCATATCATATTTATAATTTTCGTACCATTTTTGTACATATTCTTCGTCATATTGTGTAAGATTTCGAGATAGATTTAGTTTTTGTGCAATTTCTTTGTTTAAATTTTTGATATTTTCTCTGCGATTAAAATGAGCTTCTAAGTCAGTAAATGTTTTAATATTTTCTTTGCCCCAACCATCTGCTACAGACCTTACATAAGGGTGTGTTAATGCTTTTTTATCAAAAGCATAATTGAATAGGCCAAGCATAACTTGGTCATCAAAACCATATTTTTGAAACCATAAATCAATGTCAGCATACCAGCTTGGTGACATGGTTCCAGAGAAAAATTGCGCATTGATAATGTCAATGACTTTGGCACGATGCTTGCTTTCTGCATTTTTTTCGATGGTTTCAGGAGAAAGGCTGACTTTTGGGCTATATAGTTTATTGAGTTCAATTTCTTGAAGATTTGCCAAAGAATAGCCATTTGGATTTTTAATTAGAATGCCTTGATTTTCCCAATATTTAATGGCTTCTTGAACAGTTGGAAAATCTAAATCAAGCGTTTTTGATAAATCATTAATTTTAATTTCGCTGTTGTGATTTGCTAAAAAAAGAACATAAAAATAAACCTTAACAAATTCACTTTTTGCCATAGGTAAATAATCGGTAAAAAAGATATCTGGTATTTCTGTACTAGAAAATAAAAATGATTTACTACTTGGATTTAGTTTCATATGAAAAGCCCCCATTAAAAATTATTAAAGGATAGAAAATTCCCCTATTTTCTATCACAAAGTAAGTAAAATTTGAATTCATTATTTTCTTTTGTACAGCAACATACCCATTATAACATTAAGGGGAAAAAAAAACAATACAGAAAATATATTTGCTAATGTAAGTCAGTAAACTGTAAGAAAAAAAGCTATTAGCATATGACTAATAGCTTTTTTAAAAAGAATAAAATTATTGTTTTCGAAACAAAAAGATTTTTTGTCTCAGATAAAATTTAAATATGTAGACAATAACTGAAATCATATTTTCATTGTTCATTCCAATAATACTAAATAGGGAAAATGGTAAGAATAATCCAGCAAAACAATAAACTTTTGTTGATAATGTATGAAAGAATAGATTGACTAAAAGATATAAGAAAGCTGCCCAAATCGCATTTAGTATGGCTGTTTGGTAATCAATAATTCCTAATAATTTTGGCTTAAATTTATAGTTTTTTGGTATAATAAAATTCATAAAACCTCCTGTTAGATAATGTTTTTGAGCTGATTGTGACTATATTGATAAAAATATGCAAAAAGTTCTTTAACATGAAAATTAGATTTTGCAATGATAGCAATCGTAGCAAAATACGTTAATTTTGATAAAATATCCACATTGCTAAATTGCAGACAAAATCCTAAAGTAAGTAAAATTGCAACAAAAATTTGCATACATAATAAAACTAAAAATTGTTTTAACCAACTTTTAAAAAATCCGTCTAATCGATTGCAAATTAAAGAAGCAAATGCAAAAGGTGATAAGAGAACTAGAATTTTGAGTAAAACATAGCGTATGGAATAAGTGAACAAAATGTATACAATTCCGATACTAGAGCATAGTTTTAATAAGCCGTCAAATGAAAAAATATTAAAATTTTGGATACTTGGATATAATGTAGAATTAATGTGATGGATGAAATGAGAAAAATTGATTTCTGAACCACTTATAGAAGAGCCAGTTTTTCGAATAAAATCAGAAATGGTTGCTACAAATTCAATCATTCCTTCACAAATCCATAAAGAAGAATTCATACAAGCAATGAAAATAATACTTTTAAAAATGAATTGATAAGGGGAATCAATTTTAGAATAAATTAAATGAGAAATCGCGTAATGGAGTAAATAAAAAATTAAAATTCCTAAAATAAAACTATTGGCTAATAATAAAAATCCGTTTGCTATATTAGTGCCAAAAAGTTGCTCAAATTTATTATCATGAATGATATCTGTATGAAGAAATAAGATATTGTCTAAATTAGAATAAATAGTACTATCAATAGACGAGAAAATTTTGAAAAAAATATGATTGAGTGAATCACAAATTAAGGTGGTTAAGTTAATGGTTTCAGTTTCCAAATGAACCCCTTAAGTTGTTAAAACAGTATCAATTAAGGAAAGAATCAAATCAATACATAAAATTAGTACATAAGAGGTAATGCTTCCTTTAATTAAACTGTTTGCTCGATAGATTTTTTTCTCGTCTCCTAGACTAAATTTTCTCATTAATAGTCCAGTTGCAACTGCAACAGCTGCAAAGGATGTTGCGATTTTTACAAGATAACTTTTTAGCTTTATAAAGGCTCCTGTTATTGTAGAAATCAGCTTAGGATCTGCGGCGAAAGCAAAGTTGCTAAAAGCGCAAATAAATACAATTGATATAAATAAAGTATATATCAATAATAAAAGTTTTTTATGTTTCATAAAAAAACTCCTTTCTAAAATAAATTCAATAGATTTAGAATTTATCACCTCCTAAAAATTTTTATGTTTAGCTGAAAAATTTGCATGAATTTGCAATATGAAAAATTTAAAAACTGATAGAAGAAATCAGTTAGAAAAAATATTTCTTTTTCAAACTACAAATATAATACAATATTTTTTTAAATTTGTCTATACTTTTTTGAAAATTTGTGATAAAATTTTATTATAATTTAAAAAATATGATAAAAAATAGAATAAAAGGAGGTAAATATGATAGAAAAAACAACAAAAATAGGTGATTTATTAGAGCAATTTCCAGATAAAGCAGATATTTTATTAGAAGCAGGAATGCATTGTTTAGGTTGCCCAGCTTCTCAAGGTGAAACTTTAGAAGAAGCATGTGCTGTTCATGGAATTGATGTAGATGAGCTTATAAAAAAATTAAATGCGTAATTTTAAAGAAAGATATGGCACGTTAGAGTGCCAATTTCATGCATTCATAGCTCAGTAGGATAGAGCGTCCGCCTCCTAAGCGGAAGGTCGCTGGTTCGATTCCAGTTGGGTGCACCAATTTTAAAATTTCTTATATTTTGTATAAGATAATTAGGTAGAAAGGAAAGTGTTATGAGTAAATATACAGTTCTTGTATTAGAAAAAATGGAATAAAGTATGAATATAAAAATTTAGTAGAGTATATTCAAAATAATGACAAAACAGGAATGTGCCCAATGGAAAATAACTATAAAAATGAAGAGGAGATTAACAAAATTTACGTTGAAATGTTAAATTTATAAAATTAAAAAAATAGGGAATACTAGTAAAAAATAGAAATGGAGATAGGAAATATCTCCATTTTTATATAACAGTATTGTCGAAAAATGTATATTTTTGTATTGACTTTTGGACGTTGAAACTATATAATTTTAATAATCTTAAGTTTGAGGAGGTTTGAATTTTATGAAATATCATAAATTAACGAAAAAAATTTTGTTAGTTGTATTTTTTTGTTATTTTTGGATAGTTGGTAATATTTCATATGCAGGACATTTAAGTTCTGATATTAATGGAATTAATGAAAGCAGATATCCAGGAATAAAAGCACAGATACAAAATTTGCAAAGAAAATATGGAAATTATCAATTTAAGGTTTATTACACAGATATTGACTGGACGGAAGCAGTAACCATGGAATATCAAGGTCATTTCAAATCTCCTAAAAATTTGTTTAGCGTTTCTGGAAATTATAAAGGAAAATGGTATTGCCCAATTTGTGGTTCAAGAACATATGATACAGGTTGGTATTGTGCTTCTGTTGATGCCATTAAATATATGATGGATCCGAGAAATTCAATGGATGAAACAAGTATTTATCAGTTTAAAAATTTGGAAGCAGCAGACGTGGCAAGTGGACATATACAAGCTGTTATCAATAACAAATATGCTTCCTATTCCTATTTGAATAATCCAACTACGATAAATGCTATTATCAATGCAAGTAATCGTTGTTCTATGAATGCCTATTCTATTTTGGCTAAAATTGTAAATGAGCAGGGAAGAGGTACATCACCATTTGCAACAGGAGCTGGCTATAATGGTCAATACGTTGGATATTATAACTTTTTTAACATAGGAGCTTATGGAAATGGCACAGATGCTGTTATGTTAAATGGTTTAAAATATGCCTATAATCATGGTTGGAATTCAGTAGAAAATTCAATTATAGGTGGTAGTGAATATTATAAATCACAATATATTGGTCGTGGGCAAAATACTCTTTATTATCAGAGATTTAATGTGGTATATACGCCATCTTTGTTTTCACATCAATATCAACAAGATATTATGGGGGCACAGACAAGTGCTACATTGCTGAAAAATTATTATGCAATATCAAATACAATTGGAAGTGTAAATCATGAATTTATTATTCCATTATATGAAAATATGCCAGCTACTGCATGTGCAAGACCAAGTACAACCCAAACCAATACATTAGAATATGAAGATGCAAAAGTTTTGACCAATAAGCTACCTGTTAAAGCATCTCCTAATAGCAGCAGAATTATTAGTTATTTGAATGTGAATGAAGAAGTAAAAGTATTAGAAAGAGCACAAAAACCTTCACAAGATGGAAATTATTGGGATATTATTGTGTCTAATACAGATGGAACGTATGGTTATGTAATGCGCTCTGGAATTTCACAAAAAATTTCTTTGCCGAAATATGTATTTGATGCGAAATATTATGCAGATCACAATGGTGATATTAAAGCAGCATTTGGCTATAATGAGCAAAGCTTGATAAAACACTTTATCAATTATGGTATTAAGGAAGGTAGAGATTCTTCACCAACATTTTCAATTCGATATTATGTGGAACAAAATGGAGATTTAAAAGCAGCTTTTGGTAATGATTATACAGCTGCTTATGAACATTTTGTAAAATGGGGATGTAACGAAAATAGAAAAAGCTCTTCAGAATATGATGGTACATTTTATCAATGTTATCATGGAGATTTGAGTAATTTTACCCCAATAGAGTTAAAAAATCATTATATAAATTGGGGAATTTTAGAAGGAAGACTTGCAAGTATTGATAGCACAGTAGAAAATATTATGTTTAATGCTTCTTTATATGCTGAGTACAATGGAGATTTGAAAAATGCTTATGGCAATAATTATGAAGAACTAAGAAAGCATTGGTTAAAATATGGTATTAATGAAAGTAGAATTTCTTCAGTTGTATTCAATCCTGAAATGTATCGAGAAATGAATGGAGATTTAGCATATGTATATGGCAAAGATTATAAAAAATTATTAGAACATTTTGTAAAATATGGAATAGGAGAAGGAAGACAAGCAAGCTATGTTTTTGATGTGAAAAGTTACTTGAAAGAAAATGGAGATTTGGTATATGCTTATGGAAATAACTATAAATTGCATGCAATGCACTTTATAACGTATGGTATAAATGAGAAAAGAATAACAAGTTCGAATTTCAATATTGATGCTTATATTGCTTATAATGGTGATTTGCAGTATGCATATGGAACGCAATACAAAAAATATTATTTGCATTATTTGCAATATGGAAAAAAAGAAGGAAGAAGAGCAATGTAAAATTGCTTAGAGTGTTGACAAAAGAGTTAACACTCTTTTTATATAAAAGTTATAGCCTAAGTGGTGTCATTTAATTTGACACCTTATAATTTTTTTCTTTTTGATGTAAACTAATTTTATAAAAAAATAGAAAGAAGGAAAACAAAAGATGGAGAGAAAAATTAGTTACAGAAAAAGAAATAAAGGTATCACATTAATTGCACTTGTGATTACAATCATTGTGTTGCTAATTTTAGCAGGAGTGTCAATTAATTTAGTAGCAGGAAGTAATGGAATTATGAATAGAGCGACAAAAGCAGTAGATGTTACAAATATGGCAAAAATAAAGGAAGACATTGAGCTAAAAATTGCAGAAATGCAAATGGATTATTATAGTGATAGTAGTTTACGAAATCAGTATGCGAACGTAAATGAATATATAAAGGCAGAGTTAGAAAAAGGAGTAGAACTTCCAAACGGAGCAGAAATTTCATGTGATACAACTGGAAAATTGAGTTACGAAGGGGTAGAAATAGGAACTTTAAATCAAGATGGAAGTGTAAGTATTGATGGAGAGTTAAGTGGAAGTCAAATAGTAAGGAAATATACAGTTTCATATAACGCGAATGGAGGACAAGGAGGCCCTTCAAGCGCTAGATATGCAGATGGAGAAACAGTAACAGTAAATTTCACAAATATACCAACACAAGCAGGATGTACATTTTTAGGTTGGGCAAAAAGTGCGGATGCGACAACGCCAGAATTTACGAATTCAGGAAGTTTTACTGTGAGTGGAAATACAGTACTTTATGCAGTATGGGAATATGGACAAGCATGGCATGCAGCACATCCTGAAAAGCATATACCAACAGGATTTTCACATATAGAAGGAACAGTTGATACAGGTTATGTTATCAAAGATAGCGAAGGAAATGAGTTTGTATGGATACCAGTTGCAAATGACGAGGCATATGCTAAAAAATTAGGAACGAATAATTATTATTTGAAAGTAGGAAGTACAGGATATGATACAGCAGCAGATTTAGGAAGTATTGCAAATGCAGTAAAAGGAGACAAAATAGGATTAACAAACATTGTGGGAACAGCAGTAAATGGAGGAAGTATAGTAGATAGACCAGAAGCAGTAGTAGTCAATAAAGCAGGAGGATTTTGGGTAGGAAGATATGAAGCAGGAACAACGGCAAATACGCCAGAAACAACAACAACATGGGCAGAAGCAAATGCAAAATCAAGGGTTGTGTCAAAAGCAGGAGTACAACCAGTAAGACAAATTAATCAAAGTCAAGCATTAAGTATAGCAAATTCATGGAAGAGTGGAACAGCAAATACTACAAATGGAACAGTGGCTTATCAAAGTGGATTAATCACAGGTTCCCAATGGGATGCGATGTGTAATTTTATTGGATGGAACACTTGCGATTCAGATTGTAGTAGCTGGGGAAATTATGCAAATGTAACAGCTTTAGTATTTACAGGATATACATCAAATCATGGGGTAAATGATTGGGTGCAAAGAACAAATGCAGTAAAAGCAAATAGTGGAAATGCATGGATATTTCCAACTGGAATGTTTAAGAATGCAAGTAATGGGAAAACAGTGCAAAAGAACATCTATGATATAGCAGGAAATGTATGGGAGTGGACTACAGAGATACCACAATACAGTGAAACAAATGCGATTTTCCGAGGTGGGGGTGCCCTTAGCAACAGTTTGGACGATATGGTTTCTTCTCGTCATGGCGAATCTTCTGCTACGACGTTTGCTTATTACCACGTTGGTTTCCGTCTTGTACTTTATGTGGAATAGTTTATTTAATTAGAGGGCAGATAGCTCTCTTTTTTGATAGGGAAATAAATTGTTTAAAAAATATAGCGCTAAAAAAAATAATAAAAATACTTTTTTGGTGTCTTGTAGTCTGACAATGATTTATGTCTGCTTAATAAATAAAGTACCTTTGTTGCTAGTTCTAATGCGTTGCTAAAAATATAGTTTTTTGATAGCATATATTTTTTATGCCTTTAAAATTAAGTAAAAATAGCTTAAATTGATTTTGCAGAGAAAATAGAATTTTTTCTCTAGAATTCAGAAAAGAACGTTTGCAGGGTTGCTTTTGTGGAGAAATTGATTCATTAAAAACTCTTTTCTCACTTAAGAACTATTTTTGATTTTTAAGAATTTCCAACAATTCTACTTGCAAATAGTAAGTGAGTTCGCACAATTTGCTGATAGTAAATTTTTGCTGATGTAAGAGATGTACATATTGCTCAAAAAACAAATAATGTTTATGAGATTTTCTTGCCAATAATCTAAATTTATGTTAAAATATAACAACAATATTAAACAAAAGGAGTTGAAAAATTATAGAATTTAAAACTTGTGAGTTACCTAAATTAAACAAAGAAAATAAATTGGTACAAGTTGTAGAATATATTTTTAGTTCAAGATGGTATGTGGTTCTCATTGGAATTATCTTAATGTTGAAAACTATATTTTTTTATGGGAATACTGTTTTTAAAAACGATACAATATGGCTTTGGTCACTTAGGCAAACCATGCTTTTTATTGTTATTATTGTATTTCCATTATTGTTGTTTAAGAAATCAGTTAGACGATTTGAAGTAGGAATTGTGATTAATTTTTTGGTTAGCTTATTACTTTTTATGGACGAGTTGTACTATACTTATGCTTCTAATATTTTGTCGATTATGCAGACAGGAAATATGCAATATAAAGATGAAATTTTAGTGGCTATTCCAACTTTGCTAAACAAAAATCAGATCTTATATTTTATAGATTTTATTTTAATTGCGATTTTGTTAATAGGGAGATTTGTTAAAATCAAACAAAATGACAATTTTAAAATTGCACCTGTACTACTTACTTTTGTTTGTATTTTGTTTTTTTGTACTTCTTATCATTTGATACCAGAATCTTTGGAACTAGTAACTGGTTTTATTTATAGCAAATATAAATCAGTTCGATATGGCACAATTTATGGCTATCATTATATAGATGTAAAAAATGCGATAACAAACAATAAAAATATTGCTTATACAGATTATGATATTATGATGGAAGATTATCAAGATTTAAAAAGTGAAAAACAAATGCAAGCACCAAATGAAAACTATATAGGAATTGCTCAAAATAAAAATGTTTTTGTTGTGCAATTAGAATCAGTACAAGAATTTGTAATTGGAAAAGAAATTAATGGAAAGGAAATTACACCTAATTTAAACCGATTTTTTGATGAAAATATACATATAACCAATATGCACTCTTCTAGTTATACCACAACAGCCGATTCAGAACATAGTTTTATTACTTCTATTTATCCGGGAGAAAATGGGGAAGCATTTAGTAAATATTATACCAATACATATGACGACATTTTTGGGAATTTTAAAAAAGCAGGTTATACAAATGTTTATGCACATGGCAATTATGATACTTTTTGGAATCGAAAAAATGTATTTTCGAAATATAAAATAGACAATGTATATTTTTTGAATGATTTTGAGGATACTTCTGAATTAATCAGAACGTATTTGTCGGATGAACTATTATATCGTCAAATTTTTGAAATGCTTCCAGAAGCAAATGAACCATTTTTTGTGGATATTGTTGCAGCATCTTCACATAAACCATTTGATTTAGAAGGTATCCAAAATAAAGAAAATAAAATTTCGATTGATGTGGGAAAATATGCTAGAACGGATTTTGGAAATTATTTAGAGTCAATAAATTATGCGGATTATGCATTTGGGATTTTTTTGGAAGAATTAAA